>JABDDY010000036.1 GCA_013287365.1 Chlamydiota bacterium | reverse complement strand
GCTCATACCTCTGCAGCGGGTGGGCTGCACAATGCTCTTTTCCAGGGAAAAGAGATTGGGGCGACAACCATTCAGCTCTTTACAAGCAACCAGAGGCAGTGGAAAAGCAAGCCCATTAACGATGAAGAGGTGGAGCTGTGGGAAAGTGCACTGAAAGAGACGGGGCTCCAAAAGATCATGAGCCACAGCAGTTACCTCATTAATCTGGGCTCTTTCGATCCAGAAATTATAGAGAAAAGTCGCCTCTGTTTTGCCGAGGAGCTCAGACGCTGCCACAGGCTGGGCATTTCTTTTCTCAACTTTCACCCCGGGGCCAATACATCAAATGTAGAGACAGAAAAATGTCTAGACCAGATCATCGCCGCTTTGCTTGAGCTGGAAGAGCTTTGTCAGCAAGGCCCCACTCGCCTCCTCCTAGAGACAACAGCCGGCCAAGGAAGCACGGTGGGATGGCGTTTTGAAGAGCTCGCCTATTTAGTAGATGCTTTACAAGGGAAAATCCCTATTGGCGTTTGCATCGACACCTGCCATATTTTTGTTGCCGGCTATGATATTCGAACAAAAGAGACTCTTGAAAAGATGGTGCAAGACTTTGATCGGGCAGTTGGCCTTAACCACCTGTTTGCCTTCCATCTCAATGATTCAGTAAAACCCTTGGGCTCGCGCACCGATCGCCACGCCAATCTCGGCGAGGGAGAAATCGGGCTTGAGTGCTTTAAATTTATGATGCAACACCCTAAACTGCGGGACATTCCCAAATACTTGGAAACTCCAGATGGTACGGCTGCGTGGCAAAAAGAAATTATAATGCTCAAAAAATTTGCATGAAAATCAGACAAATCACAGAAGAGCTCGTTGGCAAGCCTCTTAAAATCTGCGGCTGGGTACGCTCGGTGCGCGATCAGAAAACCTTTGCCTTCATTGAAGTCAACGATGGATCGACCCAATCCAATTTGCAGGTCATTGCACCTCCAGAGCTCGCCTCTTCTCTCACAACTGGCTCGAGTGTCGCCATCGAAGGAATACTTGTGGCAAGTCCTGGCCATAAGCAGAAGTGGGAGCTTCAAGCAAGCGATGTTCATCTCTACGGTAGCTGCAGTGCCGAGAACTACCCGCTGCAGAAAAAGCGCCACTCCTTTGAGTTTTTGCGCACGATTGCCCATCTTCGTCCACGCACAAATACACAAGGAGCCTTAGCGCGCCTACGCAGCGAGCTTGCCTATGCCACCCACACCTTTTTTCATGAGAGAGGCTTTCTCTACATCCAAACCCCGATCATCACAGCCTCTGATGCGGAAGGGGGCGGTCAACAGTTTCTTGTTACAACCCTTGATGTGCATCAGCCTCCCCGTCATGACGATGGCAGAGTCGATTTTAGCAAAGATTTTTTCCATCGCCCTACCTACCTGACGGTATCGGGGCAACTCAATGCAGAGGCCATGGCGTGCGCCTTGCGCGATGTCTACACGTTCGGCCCTACTTTTCGCGCAGAAAATTCCAATACCTCTCGACACCTGGCCGAGTTTTGGATGATTGAGCCTGAAATGGCTTTTTGTGATCTGCAGGGAGATTTAGAATGCGCAGAAAGCTATGTGCAGTTTTGCATTGGCTATATTCTCAACCACTGCGCAGAAGATCTCGAATTTTGCGATCAGTTTCTCGAAAAAGGGCTTCTCTCCCGCCTGGGCCAAGTGATCGAAGCGCCATTTGCGCGCCTCACCTATACCGAAGCGATCCAAATCCTAGAGAATGCCGGACGCTCCTTTGAATTTCCCGTGGAATGGGGGATCGATCTGCAGTCCGAGCATGAGCGCTTCTTAGCAGAAGAGTACTGTAAACGTCCCGTCTTCATCACCGGATACCCGCAGAAGATCAAGGCTTTTTACATGAGGCTCAATGATGATGGTAAGACAGTTGCTGCGCTCGATCTACTCGTACCTAAAATCGGTGAACTCATCGGAGGGAGTCAGCGCGAGGAAAGAGGCGACCTTCTCGAGAAAAAAATCATCGACTTTGGCCTGAAACCAGATGATTACTGGTGGTACCAGCAGCTGCGCCAATATGGCACTGTGCCTCATGCGGGCTTTGGCCTTGGTTTCGAAAGGCTAGTGCAATTTGCAAGCGGCATCGAAAACATCCGTGAAGCGATCCCCTTCCCAAGATACCCTGGCCACGCAGATTTTTAAACTAGACCTCTTGCATCGCACTTCCCTGCCCCTGCCCGGTCAGCGATACTGAGCGGCTCTCTCGGCTTTGTAGCGATAGATCGCCACCTGCTTATGCACCTCCTGCTCGATCCACTCAAGACAGGAGGCAATTTCTTTGCGCCATACAGCTTTGTGGTGGCAGATGAGCTCTGCCAAATCATCGATATCGAGAAGATGAACAAGGGGATGGTGCTTGAGACTGGGGCAGACATTGCGCGGAATGGCAAGGTCTAAAATGAGCGTCTTTTCCTCCGCAGGTCTCATCTGGAGAGGGGTAATAATTGGCTCTACGGCATTGCTCGCACAGATGATGAAGCGATACTGCGGCCAATCTTTTAGAAGAGTCCAGTCTCCGACCTTCACCCCCTCCTCTGAAAAGGCCTGTGTACTGCGCGTGCAAAGGGTCAGATCATCGACTCTCTTTTGTTTAAAGTAGGTCAGAATGTGGCGGTTGATCTGCGAATTGCCGACAAGAAGAATCGGGCGATTGTCCTGCCCGCGAAAGAAGTCACGCCAGAGGCTATAGATGAGTTGCTCAAGATTCATTCGAGGACGCAGCTGTGGCGTTAAGGTCCGAATTGCTTTTGCGATCTTCAAGGATTTCTGAAACAAAAAATGAAGAGTAAAAGGCAACTGATAATGGAGAGCTGCAAAATCATAGGCCATTCTCACCTGTCTCTGGATCTCGCTTTCTGCGACAATGGCACTATCGAGCCCTGCCATTACACTTGCCAGATGACGAAAGCAGTCGCTGCCAAAATAGCTATAGAGCTGATGCTCAAAAGCTCGACTCATTTTGCTGCGGAGTAGATTCAGGATGCGGCTATGCAAAAAGCCGAGATCCTCGGTACTAAAATAGAGTTCGATCCGATTGCATGTGGCCACAAGCACTCCCTCAAACCAGCTCGGCGCCTTTTCCTCATCGCCGAAACAGCTGTAGGCGACCTTGGCAAGTCGCTCCCGTTCCTCAACAGAGGCCGTTTTAAAGTTCATGCCAATGACACCGACGTCCATAGAATCGGAAAATACGATATGAGACATTTAGAACCTATCCCTAAATTCAAAGATGTTGCTTTTCGAGTCTTTTTCCGCTCTTTTTACAGGGTCTTTTGATTAAAAAGATTTGATGGTGATTTTTGATGTCTCATAATGTGTAGCTAAGCCATTTTCTCTGTGGGCTCTGTGATCTCTGTGGTTGTTAATTTTTACTTTTTCACCACAGAGCTCGCAGAGCCCGCAGAGAAAAGAATGGTTTTTTTAAATTACTGATAATCAATGCCTTTTCCTTTAGGAATAGGTTCAAGAAACAGACAAAATTTTATAAATAGCTTCGCTGGAAAAACCCCTTCTTTGCAACTTGGCAAATAGCCCTCTTCGCTCCTGCCAAGAATGTGCACGCCAGGTGGGGTGTTTCTTTTCTAAAAAATTATGGATACAGTCCATCTCCTCCTCAAAGGAAATGTGAACCTCCCCGGCCTTTTTTACCTTGAGCTGCAAGGCGATAGAAGCAGGGCCATGGCCACTTTTCTTTTTCCTTTCGACAAAGCGCGCACGCCTCTCTTCATCGTTTAAATAACCGAGCTCCGTGAGCTCTAGCAAGGCAGCGTTAATTTCTTTTGAATCATATCCCTTTTTTTCGAGTTTTTCGCGGAGCTCCTCACTAAAAAAACCCCGTCTTGCGACCATTCTAAGCGCCTCTCCTCGAGCAGTGTTCATAAGACCCTTACCATAAGATGTTTAGAACAGTTAGCGGAATAATCTTCTTGCGGCTACAATAAGGGAATGGGAATTTCCCCTACCAGTCCAGAGAGACCTATCCCCCACGCCCCTCCTCCAGCCTCTGGAGGCAACGATGCTCTTCCTCCTGGAATGGCCACCTCTCCTTTTGCAAAGATGTTTGCACAAACCGGAGCTCTACCGACTGCCAAAGAGTTAAAAGCCATTATCGATGGTATCCTAAAAGCAGAGCTACAGGCCATAAAAAAGAGTGAGGATTCTTGGAAGGCTTCCATGAAAAAAATCAAAGAGGCCATTGAAGAGGAATAACCCTTAAGGTGAATCCTATTCAAGCGCACTTTTTCGTTACACCTGAAGAGACCGGAGAAAGGCTCGACAAGCTTCTCTGCCAGAGATTTCCAAGCTACTCGCGCAGCTATTTTCAATTCTTAATTGAAAAAGGGGCGGTGCTTTTGAGTGGCAAGATAGTAAAAAAAAGGGAAAAGCCCAAAGCGGCAGAGCCGCTTCATGTAACCTTTTTGCCGCTAGAACCCCTAAACGTTACTGCCGAGTCCATCCCCCTTGACATCCTGTACGAAGATGACCATCTGATTGCAGTGAATAAGCCGGCAGGGCTTGTGGTCCATCCGAGCGCAACCTCTCCCTCTGGCACTTTTGCCAATGCCCTTTTGCACCACTGCCAGTCGCTTTGCAAAGAAGAGTTCGATCCCTTAAGACCCGGGATTGTTCATCGACTCGACAAAGATACAACGGGGGTACTGCTCGCTGCTAAAAATCCTTTCATTCATCAGAAATTATCTGCAGCCTTTAAAGAGCGAACCATTCAAAAATCTTATCTCGCTATTTGTCTCGGAGTCCCAAAACAGGGGTTACTCAGCGCTCCGATCAAACGGCATCCGATTCGAAGACAAGAAATGGCTGTATCTGAAGGTGGCAAGGAAGCACTTAGTGACATCTGCCTCTTAGCTCATAGAGAAGATCTCTCCTTGGTTCGGATTACTCTGCTCACCGGGCGCACTCACCAGATCCGGGTCCATCTTAAGCATCTTGGGTGTCCGATCCTCGGGGATCCTGTGTATGGCGCCTCCTCTGCCAACGCTCGCTTTGGGGTAGGTCGGCAGCTGCTCCATGCTCAAAGGCTGGAATTTTTCCACCCCATTACGGGAAAACCTCTTGTGATTGAGTGTCCCCCTCCTCCTGACATGGAAAAATTTGTTGCTCAGATAGAGGGCAGCGAAGTAAAATTAAAGTAATTGTGGACATTCGTCCAGCAGTGGCATAAAATCTTGGACTTTGGGTATGTGCCTTCGGAAGGTCCAGCTCAAGGAAAATAGGAACCATTTAATTGGGGATCGAATATGAAAGAGTTCGTCGAATACATCGTGAAAAATCTCGTCGACAATCCAGACAAAGTGCGCATCAATGAAGTGGGCGGCACTCACACTCTCATCATTGAACTTGGAGTCGAAAAATCAGATATCGGCAAGATCATTGGTAAGAAAGGCAAAACCATCAACGCCATTCGCACACTGCTCATGTCCGTTGCCAGCCGCAACGGCATCCGAGTCAACCTCGAAATCCTCGAGGAATAAACTGTGCCCATGCTTTGCATGGGCATATTTTCCCTGCCCCTGCCCATGTATCCGGGCAAGGGCAGGAAAAGAATTGAAAACTCAGGTTCTTACGTCATTAGACTGGGAAGATAGGGAGAGATCATCGCTTTGCGCGAGTTGATCGATCCTGCCTTGAAGTAGAGAATGGCCATGGGCAAGCGCTCGGTTGGAGCAAGTTCGACAAACTCCTGGGAAACCGGCAAGAAGCTCTCCTTGAAAATCTGGCTGAGCTCTTGCCCATTTTCTCCTAAGAAGCAAACTTTCAGCTGGTTATTTTTTGCCGGTTCAGAAAGTCTAAAGGCGCTTAAGAAGCTCTTGAGATGCTCAATGGCCTGTTCTGTGGGGGGAATCCAGATCCAGAGCTGATCTTGGTGCTTATACTCCCCTGCGATCCCGGAAAAAAGATCCTCTGCGCCCGGAATCGTGCTGATCATTTGTAGATGCAGATCACACTCTTTGCGTCCTTTATAAAAATCTTGGGCTTTTGCGAGCCAGGTTTTGCAAATAGCGTGGGCATATTTTTGAAATGGAGGAAAATTGCCCATAAACATCTTCGTTTGCCCAACAACACAGCAGCCATTTTGGATCTTGGTATCGGCAAAAATGCTAGAGGGCTGACCTTGCGCGCAGAGCTCGAGATTCTCCTCAACAAGCCGCTCTTTAGCAAGATAGATTTTGCGGTAGAGAGAAAACATGTCGCTGTTTTGCAAAATCCTTAAGCTGGCCTTTTCAATAAAGGTCTCATCTCTTGGCAAATCATCCAGAGAAATGACCTCTACTTCTTGGCTTAGACTCAGCGACTTGAGACGATTGAGAAGCTCTGCTACACATTCAAGATCTAGAGGCGACACCTTGGAGAGCAGATCTGTATCATCTAAGATGGCATAGAGAAAATGGAGATACTCGACAAATTCTCGCAGAGGATCGATGAAATAGGGAGAGGAGCTATCCAAAGACTTTGCAGCATCATAGCGCATGAGCAGACGGCCAAGCAAGCGGCGCCGCTCTGGCAACTCGAGGTCTTCTTGCAGAGTTTGAATCTGCTTCTGGATCTCTTCAGCAGTTTGGCCACATGTTCCATAGCGGTCATTCAGAGAAAATGCCAGCTTTGCCACAATCGAATTGGAGGACTGCACATCTGAGACGTATACAACGGGAGCAGCTGTTGTCACAAGCTGGCTTTTGTGATGGTCGATCACACTGATCACCTCGAGGTAAGAGGGGATTTTGGTCTCTTCGCGATTGCAGAAATCGCGCAGCGATACTGTGCCGAGTATGGGTTTATGCAGCTCGGAGGAGCGCACAATCCCAAGGGGTGTCAATTTGCCTCCTGCATCGCTCACCGTGACAGTCAGATAGGAATAATTGCCCATCTTACTGCGAATCTCATCGACATCGGCCCTGTAACTAATCACCTGAGGTAGATAGCCAAATACCTGCGTCTTGATGCTTAAGGCAATATCAAGCCTCTCTGTGTAATTACGCACGCTTTGAATCGCGAGATCTAAAACTTTGATGATCTTTTCTAGGGCATGGAAAATTTTTGGCCGATTTTCTACGAGAAGCCCCGTCACATCAAAGAGCTTGGAGTGCTCCAAAGCAGCAATCATCTCAATGCAGGCTTCAAAATCAAAAAGATCGAGCCGTTTCATCGCAGAGGCAAACTCTTCGAAAGTACTGCTCAGACCATCAGGAACATCCAAGACTTTCTTCAGAAACACCTCTAGATAGAGTTTCTGCTTCTGATTGAATTCTTTTGCAACCTCACAATCTCCGATTCGCATCCCAAAAACGCCATGAACAAACTGCGGAAGCTTATCAAGAGAAAGGCTCTCTTCGGCAAAAAGGGAGATGAGCCTGAGATGTAAATGATTTTCAAACCAGCGAAGACAGCTGCCGAGAAGTTGGGTAACCTGTCGCACCCCCTCGACGTCAAAATTGCGCCAGTCACCTAAGTAAAAGCCAGACTCATCAACGAGAATGATCGCTTTTTCTGCTCGTTCATGGTCAATAAAGAGCGAAGATTCAGAGGTTGTCTGCTTGATCACCGCTTTCTGCGTGAGCAAATCCAAACTCGAAACAGCAAGATTCGTCCGCGTTTTGGCAAGATGGGTAAACACATTCTGGCCAAAAATCTGGTGAAATAGCAGAGCAACCTCAATGCTAGAGGCAGGCGCCCCGCCCGGAATATTCCAAATATGGAGTCCACTGCCCACCCGCGCTCCAAAGGCGTCGACCCAGCCCCAGAAAGAGCTCACCGTTGTATCTAGGTCAGGAGAAGAGTGAGCCGTCACAAAATGGCTGCCGGGATATGTTTTTCCCATTCCCACAGGGAAGTAGATTTGATACTCTTGCCTCGGAACCGACTTGCCAACAATCTTTGCTCTTATCTCGAGGTTTTCTTCATCGGAAAGTCCAGAAAACTGGTTGAGCCAAAGCTCAAAGGAGGAGAAGGAATAGAAATCGACAAATTTTTCCCGAACGACAAAATCGATGTACTGGAGCACGGCGATCAGCAAAAAACCAAAGGGAGCATTTTGAATGAGCTGGAGCAGAAGATGGTTGATCCTCTCGCTTCTTTGCCTCTCGGTCAGGTTTTTAAATTCGGGAGTGCGCAGCTCTTCGATCGTCTTTTCTATCTCTTGAAAATGAAAAGGAGCTAAGAGAAAATCGCCGAGATGCTTCCCTGCTAAAATGCGGTTTTTTGTCTTTTCCATAAAGTAGCGAGCAGTCGGATTGAGCAGGACTCGAACCTGCGACCGCCCGCTTAGAAGGCGGGTGCTCTATCCAGCTGAGCTATCAATCCATTAGGTTTGTTGTATACTAGCTCTCTTACGCGCAAAGTTTCAAGGGGTTTAAGTCAGAGTCTTTTAACTAAAATTTCTTGATGCCTGGACTTTAGCCATTTGAGGACGATGATTTCTCTTTCAGGGGACCAAGTTTTTTAACCATTCTGAGAGAGAAAGGGCGTTCTCAAATGGCTAAAGTCCAGTTCTAGATGCGTGCCTGTGCCCGAATTATTCATGAACTCGCGTCATACTTTCGGGCACGGGCACGCACACGGGCACAGGCACGCATTATTCATGAACTCGCGCCATACTTCGGGCACAGGCACGATATTCGGAAAGTTATTTGCCTATCTCCTCTTCAATCAACTCGGCCCCTTCTGTTTTTTTCGAAAGATCGGAGTAATCCTCAAAAGAATTAATAATATGAGGTCTGACAAAGACAATCACATTGCGCTTTTCTCTGATCTGACGCGTCTTGCTAAACGCCACTCCAATAGCAGGCAAGCCTCCGAGACAAGGGATCCCAGCTTTTTGCAAAGAGCGCGCATTGCGCACCATGCCACTCAAGACAAGAAAATGGTTGTCGGGGACATGCACATGAGTAGCCATATTGGTTTTTGTTGTCCGAATCCCTTCCGCATTTTTCGAAGAAGAGGGAGAGTCCTCTACAGCCTCTGTGATCTCCTGATCGATGTCGAGAGTAATGATATCCTCCTCGCCAAGCATCGGAGTGATGCTGAGATTCACCCCAATATCGCGGTATTCTACATTCGCCGTTGTCTGCTGAGACTGCCCGATCGTTTGGACAATAGAACCTGTAAAGGGAATATTGTCTCCGACAAAGATGGTCGAGTTTTTATTGTCCTGCGTGATGATTTTCTGATTTAAGACAATGGTGCTGTCTCCATCTGCTTGCAAAGCAGAAACTAAAGCGCCAAGCGTTAAATAGGACTTGCCCTTATGCAAGATGAGATCCCCAATGACCCCAAGGTCAAAGCCACGACTAAAGGGAATCTGCATGGGACCTGTCGGTGTATTTGTTCCATTTATCCCTTGTACAGATGAGGTAAAGTCAGAGTTTCCAGAAGAGCTGCCCGTGCCAAAGCCCACGCGGTTTTTAAATTGTCCTCCCCCTATCCATTGCAGACCAAAATCGAGCGTTTTTTTCGAATCAGTCTCCACAACTAAAACTTCAATGAACACCTGTCTTAAAGGAACATCGAGGGTCTTGATCAGTTTTTGCAAGGATTCTACTGCCTGTGCATCTCCTGAATAGAGAAGGGAATTGGTGCCTTTGACCCATTGGATCGTCTGAATGGCCTCGATCAGCCCTTGCTGTCTGTCGCTGCGGCCTTTAAGATCCGAAGCGATCTTCTTTAACGCCTCTTCAATCTCCTGCCCCTGGTGATACTTGAGCTTGTAAACGGCAAACTCCAAAAGAGCGCTCTGCCGATCACTCTGCAGCTTCTGCAAAGAAAGCTCGGCTCTAGATGGCTCTGAAACCAACTCTGGAGAAGAAGCTGTCTCCTCTTTCCCTAAGGGGTGGATCATATAGTAATCGTCTTGTTCAGAAACGCCAAAGCCATGAACGCGCAGGATCTGCACAAGAGCCGTGATCACCTCCTCAGGAGGCACAGGCTTGCCTGAGGAGAAGCTCACTGTAAACTGCAACTCGCGATGGTCAAAGATGAAATTCACCTTTGAGATTTTGCTCACAAAGCGAATCAGCTCAACAACTGGAATTTCAGTGAAATGAATCTGGTGGCCCGTAGGGCCATCTAAATTAGCAGCAAGCTTCTCCTGACCCACGAGGAGAACAGGCTCCTCTTGACCCACGAGGAGAACAAGCTCCTCTTGACCAAAGAGGAGAACAAGATTCTCCTGACCGAAGGCAAGCGCAAGTACAAGAACCATTTTATTGAGCAACTTTTTAATCATCTACACAACTCATGCCGGGACAAGAACATCATATTTGCGGCTGGTTTTTTTGAACAGCAAAAACGTCTTCCACTCGACTTTGTCCATTTTTTGCCGGCATCTCCTCGGAGAAGATCTGCTCGTCGATAATTGGTATAAAGTCGAGGTTGACGAAAAATGGTTTTTTAGAAATGCTCGGTGGGGATGGACGGTGTAAAAGGTGTCACACTTGCAGAACTTAGCATTCAAGTTCACAATCGCTATGCGCAAGACCAGGAGATTCTCAGCCAAACACAGGACCTGGCCCTTGACGCAGCTCCCCATTTTCAGATTTCAGTTGTCAACCCTGTTTATTCCTCAGAGTGCGACAAAATCACCGGCTTTGATAAGCGCGTACAAACCTGGGGGATCTACTCTCCTCCACCAAATTATACTCCTGCAAAACCGCGCGGCTACTTTGGCTCTTCGATCCTCCCAAGTTTAACCCCTCAAGAAAAGGCCTTTGCTGAGCAAAAACAGCGCCTACTAGCAGCAGAACTAAAGGAGGGAATCTCAAGCGAAATGGAAGCACAACGCACCTGTCTGTTCGATCTTCTCTCCTCCTTGGAAGAGCTCGAAGAGCTCTTCCAAAGTGCACAAAGTGAGCGTCTACGCACCCA
>JABDDY010000035.1 GCA_013287365.1 Chlamydiota bacterium | reverse complement strand
TCTAAATGTTTAAGCGGAAGACTGCAAAATGAGTAAGCTGACTTCAGAATATAGGCTTGGGGTATATGCCCAGTTAGAAGAGCATATAAATGGAATACAGCATTACGACGTTCTTCAGTGTTTCCTAAGAAAGATAAGTATTACCTTATTGATGGGTACCTTTGGCGCCATTGGCTTTTTGCTGTCAATTAATCCTCAAATATTGCCATTCAGTTCAATCGCCATCTCTATATTTATTTGTTTATTTTCGCTTTTAATGAACATAATTATATCAGCCATTGATTTAATTTTTATAGAGAGATTATTGATGAGCACTTTTATTGATGCTCTCCGATTGGAAAAGGAAAATCCCTGGCTTTTCTCCATACATTCTCGCATGATAAATTCTTCTAGAGAACACCACGGTTCGATATCAAAAAAAGTTCAATTTTACGTTGGGTATAGTAAAGATTTACTTTTTTTATTATTCGTTTGCATCGCTTTTCTGCTTGGAATAAGCAACTGGACGTGGATAGGGTTTTTAGTCATTCCCATAGCTATTTTATCCGTCTTAGTCTATGGGAAATTATTTAATATTATGGCAGAAAGGTCAGAGCAGAGGTTGTATAAAAATTTTGAAAGTGAACTAGGGGAACTGGATAAATGGATGAAGACATAACATCGCCCCATGAATCTTCGGACAGTTCTAGGTTCATAGTAGACCCAATAAACGGCTCAGAAAAGTCAATTAACCTCGGTCTGTATTCTAAAGCTTTTTCCTACACTAAGCACTACAACACCCTGAAAATGAAATATAAATTTGTATTGGTAGGGTGGGTTTTAGCGACATTTTTGGCTTTCAGCTACGTATTATCTGGTAAAGAAATTGGAGCTCCTATCGATAAAATGATCTCTCTTGCACTTGTTGCAATTTTCTCTTCGAGAGGGGTTTTATTAATCCTGCTGCTCGATGCAGAAATTTACCATCGTTTGTTAAATTCTTCCTTTTCAGCTAACTTAGAAATGGAAATGAAGGGTATAAGTAAGTCAAAAATACACAAAAACATGATGAAAGCCCTGCTTCCGGAAGCGATTCCAGAATTTCGAGAAGAATATGAAAATTCGATCACTCCATCTTCCCTTAAATTAAAAGAAAGATTTTGCTGGATTTTTACTGGTGAAAAAGGCAATGGATTAGATCCTGTTTTTTATGATGGTCTATTTTACTGTGGTATCTGTTTTTGCTTATGGACTGTAGCTGGCATTTCTGTATCTACTTATTTTTACTATCACCATTACAAGATTGTAGCGATTTTATGCGGAATATTAACTCCTTTTGTTTCTTTAGTTACGTGTGTTCATTTAATAAGAAAAACGTTAAGATCTGGGATAAAAAAATTCAAGAGAGGGAAAAATGAGTAAAAATCTAATTGAAGAGCTTGTCTCTATGTACAAGGAGAAAAAAATAGAGAAATACGAATATATAGATAAAATGCAATCATTCAATAAAATGCTCTTCTATTTTTCTGAGAGACTGAAAGATACTGATATCGAGAGAATTGAAATTCAGGATGGTCTCTTACTGTTTACAACCAGAAAAGATAACATAAAGCTCGTATTCAACGGGCTGGATAGGAGAGGGGTTCCATTTGACATATTAAATTTTGATTACTATGAAAAAGAGGACGAAACGGTACTTTTTAGCCTACTTGAAAATGATGCGGTTATTCTGGATATTGGCGCAAACATCGGCTGGTATTCCTTGCTATTTGCCAAAAGACTTCCGCAATCAAAGATATACTCTTTCGAGCCAATACAGGACACCTATAAATACTTAACGACAAATATTACTTTGAACAATGCTAAGAATGTCTTCTGCTTTAACATAGGATTGTCAGAAAAAGAAGGTTCTTCAACTTATTACTACTTTCCTGGTGGGTCTGTTCTTGCCTCCGAAAAAAATCTTATCCATTCTCCAAAAGCTCGGGAAACGGTTTGTAAAGTTGATGTGTTGGATAAATTTATAACTTCCCACAAAATAGACAAAATAGATCTCATAAAATGCGATGTAGAAGGCGCAGAGCTGTCTGTAATAAATGGGGGAATCCATTCAATCAAGAAATTCTTGCCAATAATATTTATCGAGCTCTTTGAAAGGTGGACTGTTCAATTTAATTACCATCCAAATGACGTGATTCGCATATTAAATGAAGCGGGCTACGAATGCTTTTTAGCCAATGGAGACAGATTAGAAGCATGCCCTATGTACAAAGAATCCAAAGAAGAGCGATTGAACTTCTTCTTTTTGCACAGCAAAAAGCATAGCGGTTTAATAAACGAAATGGCCGTTGAATTATGCGATGTTAAGTAGATGACTTCTTTAGCCTAACCTTATATCAAATTTTCTATGTTTTTTATAGCCTTAGATATAAGAAAAACAGAGCCTGGCATTACTACATTTTAAGATCAGCTATCTTTACCTCACAAGTAAGCTCCAGGAGTGGCTCTTGAATCTTCATCATTGAACCAACAAGCCTCTTTAACCTTGTCGTTTAATCCACTTCTACTCTGCTGATACAGACCTATTGAAGAAGCTTTTGAAGCGTGACTTCAACCAGGTCTTTTCCCCGGTAGATTTTTTCAATATCCTTTTTTTCTTTTTCATACTTTTCAACGATCTCCTGGTCATCCAAAGTTCCAAAAATAGGGATGGTAAAATTATCAGGCCCATCTTTGCCGAGTGGAAGTGTTCTTTCCGCAGTTGGTTTAAACGAGACACTTTTGACAAATTCGGCTAAATGACCTTGAGTATTTTCATAGGCAGCCTCCCATTCGTAAAAAAGGGCATTCTTCTTCCCAAACCCAAAGAGGAGACCTTTTGCTTCATGATTTCCTAAGTCAAAGACTCTCTTCCAAAAAACCGAGTCACTATTCTCAATTTCAAACACAATTTTTAGAGGGTCAAAATCCATCTCGACAGCTTTTTTGAAGACTTCATAATTTTCCTCTAGCACGAAGGCTGTCTTTAAAATATCGACTAGGAAAAGACTATAAACCCCAGGGTACTCCAAGGGATGTGCTATAATCAGGTATTTTTTAATATCGGGCCTGATTTTTTCAATTACTTTCCATCCATCAAACAAATTTCGTTCAAAATTCATCTGAACAAGAAGGCCTTCCGCCTTTAGTTTTTCGGCTTCTGCCTCGTATTGCGCTCTTTCCTCTATGGACATTGCTTGCAATCTTTTTTGCCTTTCTGCTTGAGTAACTTCAGTATCTACAAACTCCATTTCACACAGAGGCTTACTGCCAAATAAGACAAAAGAGCCATAGCTTTCAAAAAGGAGAAATCTTAACAGATAGTCTAAATCAGCCTTCTCCTCTTTCGAGAGCTGACAAGAGGTCTTTTTGTTATTTATAGTACTGCAACTTCCAAATACAACTATTAGAAAGAAAAGAAAGAATTTTGAAATAAACAGTCGGCAGTCAAGCCGCATTGAATTAAACATTTTGTTCATAAACGGAATTGCATTTGAGATCAACTTTCCATCTTTGGCGCTGGCTTAAGTTTCTTGCAAATTGCAATATCAAACAGGGTATACCGATTGACAGAAACTTAAGCCAGCGTCAAAAACACAAAGTTGATCTCAAATACACTTTTCCTCTTGGACGGGAAGGATTAATTCAAAGTTCTACAATAAGGACAAACCCTATCCTCAGGACGCCAATGGAATCGTTTACCGCATTCCCTATTGCGACAATAAATCCATTCTGCTTCAGCTGTATTAATCTCTGAGAGGTTCAGCTGCTGACCAACCCAATTATTACCCAACGAACTTTGAAGAGCCCCATTAGGCATAGCAATCACTCTGTCGACCTTTAAAAACACCTCTCCCTTTTCATTCACTACGCAGTAGTTTTGAATATCTTGCTCCAGCAATTCCAGGACAAATGCGACTCTAGTCTGTCCTCCAGTTTCAGTCTGTCCAACTAAAACAGTCCCGTTTTCGCCGGCATGCGATATAGCAAAAGAACTAAGAGCGACAAGTAAAGGAATGAAAAATCTGATGGCTTTCATGGTTACCTCCTAAGCACAAAAAATACGTTTAGTCAAAGTAACGCTTTTCATTTTTTTGTGCCAAGCTTTTTTTGGTCTAGATTGTGGCAGTCCACCTGTACCGCCACCATTTTTTGGGACACAAATTTGCGGCTTGAACAGATTTGTCTTTCAGTATGAGCTCCCGCTCGCATCGTCCCTGCGAGTTGCAGAGGGGCTCGCTCGCGATGCCTTCGCTATACCTCTTCTTTTCTCTCAAGCAGCCCTTTCACAGCGGATTCTTCAGACTACATGCGAGGAGGAGGAACCAATGCCCTAAGATAAGGTTTAATATCTTGAGGCAAAACGATCCCGGAAATTTTTTCAAGGTTCTCTAAGGAAGTCTTAAATGATTCAAGAGGGACGCTTTCATCGAGGTTCTTATTTGGGATGACATAGATTTCCGAGCTAACAGAAAAATCGGTGCCATTTGAATTTGCAACCGCATAAAAAATTGCTTTAAAGAAGTGGGTAGGTACAGCGATATTATTTTCACCAATTACCTGATAAGTCACATACTTCTTGCCATCAGTCTCTTCATGAGGTAGGTATAAAGGACCGGTGATTACTAAGACTCGGAGCATATCGAGTTTTCTAATTAACTCCCTGACATAATTATCGATTTTAATCCAATAAATTTTATTAAATCGAGGGAGCTGAGGACTAGCTGTCGATAAGGGAAACCGCTCACTAAGCACGCCCGTTCCAGCAACGTTTAAAAGATTCGCAATGTCAAATCCGGAGTTTTGATAATCCGACAACTTTGAACGAATGATAGGTGGGACAGTTGAATCTTCGTAAAATTTGATGTTTGACACACTTTCATGCGTGTCACCTGTGGTTAAAGCTTGCATCACCCAAGAAGGTCCTTTTGTACGACCATCATACGCATAGGTACAGAGGCGCGTCGGATCATTCACTACTTGCGTCTGAGGCAGGTCACGTTGATCGGAGCCTTTGATTATCTCAAAACAAAGGATAGTACCACCGACTCCTATCAAAAGAGGGATTATAGCGACATACAGCCACCTTGGAATGGCACGAAATATCCCAACAAACCCTTGGCCAAATTTACTAACCGCTGATTTGAACGAAGGTTTTTTCCCTTCATTTTTACCTGATGACATAGGATCCCATTAATTTGTAAAGATCTGGTTTGGGGAAGCCTCCCCTATTTCTTGAAGTGTTATTTTAAGGTCACCCTACTAATTTTTCAGAAAAGTTTCCAGGCCTAAATTGACTTAACGTTAACTCATTCCCTTTTGATTGTCCTAAAATGTCATGCTGTGGTTCCGTTGCTTTGAAACGGCACCCAAGCCTTTAAATTTTCAAAATTTACTTAGGGGTATTTCAAAGCAATGGCTTTAAGAAGCGGGGGAGTTTGAGGGGTGTGCAAAATAAGGCGCATTAATCAAGCTGGTGTAAGTCCCGTCTGGGAAGCGAGGCCACGCATCCAGAATCGAGTCGCTGACTTCTTCCTCTTCCTTTAATCCGTCACCTATAAGTTTTTAAAAATTTACTACCTTATTGACTTTTGTATAGCTGAAGTTTAAAATGCACCTTCTAAGCTAAACGTATGGAGGCTATATGTCATTGCAAGCAGTGGGCACAGCAACACAGCCACAGGAATCTCAATGGTGGTCAACTTTTCCTAATTCTAGAAAATATACCATTAATTTTCCTCAGATGGCGCACAACCTTGGTAAAATTGCAGTTCCATTAATAATATCTTTTGCTCTTTCTAATTTGCCAGGAGCTTCGGCTGGTCCCATTGAGTACGCAGTTTGCATAACTGGATGTACTTTGTTCGGAACGCCTGCGGCCTTTCCAGTATGTTCAGCGTTTTGTCTTCCTATTCTCTTTTTACCTGGACCTTAACTTGAGTCCATTTCAAGAAATGAAAAATTAGTCAATTTATGAGGTGAAATTATGGCATTAAGCGCAGTAAGTTCAACGGCCAGTTCAATTCGACAAATGATCCCATTTCAAGACCAGATAGCAGAAAGATTTTCCATATCCATCCCAGATATAGCAAAAAATTTAAATAGGGTAGTCATTCCAGCAATTGCTTTCATAGTCTCTTCAAATCTTGCTGGTGCTGAAGCTGGACCTTTAAGCTATGGAGTATGTGTAGCTGCATGTATGTCTCTTGCCACTCCTGTTCTTATGCCAGCATGCACAGTCGGCTGTCTCGCCCTTGCGGGGCCGTGGTGTCCATGATATTAGTCTAGATTTCTCGATTTTTGGTCTTGACGCTTTGGACCACCTTAGGGTGGTACTCGAAAAGCGTAAACAAAAAGCCACCTCTACTCACCGGGAGAGCAGAGGGGTTCTCCCCTCGACCAGAATGAAACAAAAACAACTTGAGTAGAATTTTACAAACTGGCTTTTGTAAAAGAGAGCCTTTCTCGGAGTTGTGTTGAAAGGCTTATTTTATAGAAAATTTTTTTGATAAGAAAGGAATATGAGCGGTGCATTTGACAACGTTTCCCTACTCCCATGGCAAGACCGCTATAGTTCGTTATACAAATAATATTAATTTCCCCCTATGATATGAGAAAGAGTAACTGATATGGTCCTGCTTCTCATCAGCATTTTAGCGTTTTTTCTAGGGCTTCTGGGTACATTACTGTACCTCAGATGCATAGGAACGGATGTTAAGGAATCATCGAAAAAACGTTCTTTTTGGAGCGGAGTTTTTGGCTTTTGTCTACTTGCCCTAGCAGGAGCAATGGACGTTATAGCATTTCAGATGATCAGGTAATCCAATGCCGCAAAAAGTAAGCGCCAAGCATCTCATAAGAGAAATTTTCTCTCCTAAAGTCATAAAAGAAGATTTGATTGGGTGGCAAAAGAGAAAAGAAAAAGGCCTCACGGGCTTATATAAAATGATTTTTGCCTTTATGTTGTTCAATTTTCTCGCTGTTGTATTGGTTTTTGGCGGATATGTCTTTCGCGCCGTCTATCTGCTGATTAAGCATTGAAGATTCAAGCTTAAATTGGAAATCGTGCAACTCTCGATGTCAGAGCAACATTAAATGAAAAGTCCAACTGAGGTGTCTTGGGAAAGCCAAGCATCGAGGGCGGGGGCTCGCTAAGGGCGAGAAAAAACAGAGAAAAATTCTCTAAAGATGACATTTTGGTTGGACACCAATGGAGTGTTTTTGTTGGGAGAAATATCGGGCCCAAGAAAAAATGATCGGATTTGAAAATTTTGGTCCTTAAAAGCAAGAGGAAACAGCCGGAGCGTCCGTGACGCGAGAGGCCCCTTGAGCTTCGAAAGGTTGAAGACGTAAAAATTGTAGAAACAGCAGCTAATTTTCCTATAAGTGAACTGAGTGGCTTTAGTACTGCAGCGCCTAAAGTGCCAGCGGGGATTGCTGACTCCCTTAGTCACTCCAGAAGATGAAGAGGACTGTGTTGAAAAACCCATTTTATAGAAAATTCTTTTTTGATAAGAAGGGAATATGAGCGGTGCATTTGATAACGTTTCCCTACTCCCATGGCAGTCCACAATCTTAGCTTGGGTAGGAGGGGCTACTTTTATCCTTTTCCTCTCCATGATACCGATGATCTTTGTGCGCTCCAAAAAAAAGAGAATCGCAAACAAAGTTCATGTTACTTTGTGTTTCACGCTTGGTGCATTTCTTCTTGCTCTTGGAATCTCCGCTGCTACGGCGGTCTCGTTCTTAGTCGATGTTGAACTTGGATGGAAACTTTCTCTCCTGGCTACGGCTTCAATAGTTTTGTGTGCTGTTTCTTTGATTGCTATGCTGTATGGACCAGTTACAGGCATGAGCATGAGAATTTTGTTCATCTGGATGTTTTTGTCTGTGCTCTCCTTTGGCTCAATGATTAACTTGATCATCATGAGTGCCGAAAAAGCGCAAGGTTAAGGAGTCCGGATCTCTAAGTACCAAACAGTTAAAATTCTTCCACTATCAACGCTCTTTAGAAGAGTGAGCTTGGCTACTTCATCTTTTAATCTGCTCATGGATTCTTCACTTTAGTGAAAAATGGGCGAAACTAAAAGTTGTTTTTTACAAATGGTATTAATTCAAACTTTTGGCCACGTTTTACTGGTATCCAAGCAGGTAATTTCTTAATGAATTTACGCGTGCCATCAGGGAACACTTCTACGAGACTCCCATTTTCACTGACAAGTACACTACTACCGGATGCCAGCGCCGCCCAATACGCTTGTTTAAATGCCACTTCAGCAAGTTCTGGAATGTGCTGTTCTAAATAGTCAAGAGCTTTTTCACTTAAATCCATGATTCTTTTCTCCATGAAGTTCAGAAGCAGAACCTTCATTTTAAGAGATTGCATCTATTTTCTTATACCTGATGCTTAGAAACGCATTGCTGGAGATTTTCTTACCCGACGCGTAAGCGCTGGTGAGAAAATCTCCAGCAATGCGGAAACGGGGGCCTGGGGGTGATAAACCCCCGACTTTTTTTTGTTACCTAAAAAAATAAGCACCCGGAAGATAACCCAGAAGTCAAAAGCTTCAGGCTTCTCTTTCGCGTAACCTCTTGGAGAGGCCAAACGATTTTATGCGCTGCCTTTAAAAGGGTTGTATTTTCCGCTTTTACCTACACATCGACAAATTTGCGCAGCTGCGGGTAAACTCATGCAAATATGTGGTTGTGCCCTCTCCTTTTTTCCCTCCTTTTCCTCCGGCTCTCTTCCCTCTTTTGCTGCGTAGCCACTGCAGAAAATGAGCCAAACTCCCTTGTTGAGGGAGTGGTGAGTGTCATCACTGGCGATTTTTACGCGCTCGAGGAGGACATCGTCATTCAGGGAGCAGAACCTCTGACACTCAAGAGATGTTACATCGGGCTCAGAGGGAAAGGATCCTGGTCCTTTTGTCAGCACGCGACAGCTGTTTGCAACCGCACGCTCAAGTTTCTTAAAGTGAGAGAGCCAAATGGCACCATCTTGACCTACGCCTACGACAGCAAAGAGGAGACGCCAACCTTTTTTCTCCAGCATCTCAAGACCAAGGGACTCACAAATACTGGCAGAGGTATCCTCTCGGGCCAGACAAACCTCAAGAATCAGCGCATCGAGATGGAAAAAGATTGGCAGGCCTTCACTCTTTTTTCTCCTCAAGGAACGCGGAGGATTTATAGGCTCATGCAGGGGAAAAAGCTCTTGGAGAGACCTCTGGGGCTCAGCCCAGATGGAAACTCGATCTATCTTCTCGACCGGGAAGAGCTCCCCAGTGGAAATAAGATCCTCTACAGCTGGGACAAATATGGCCGTTTAACCTCCATTGCTACAAAAGACCCCTCGGAGAAAAAGAGCTACGCGGAGGCGCGCCTCACCTACCAGGGCAAAGTGAAAAAACAGCGCGAACAGCCCTATCTGCAGAGCCGCGACTTCACTGTGGAGACAAGCGATGGCAGAGAGCTGCAGTATCGCTACTTTAGCGATGGAGAAAAAACAGAAAAAGTCTGGTACCTAGAAGAAATCCGCTCCAAAGAGGCTCCTTGGAGTGCTTTCCATTACCTTCCGCGGCAAAAATCCAAACACAGGCTCCTGCATGAGGCCTGTTTCCCAGATGGTCGCATCTTCAAAATCGACTACTACCCGATAAGCGCGGAGAAGTTTTCGGGCTATGTGAAGACTTTGCACTCTCCTGTAGGCAACGGTCTGCAGCCAATCAGGCAGTTTGTCTATGAACCTGGCAGCCGCAAAACCATCGTGACAGATATCCAGGGCGTCTCAACTGTCTACTTCTGGAATGAACAGACTAGGTTATATCGCATCGATCGGCTCACCTCCAAGGGTAAGCTCCATAGCAGAGAGATCTTCACCTGGGAAGAGGAAAGCTCTGGTGATACCACTCGTCTCTTAAGCAAAGCCCTGCGCGATGAAAGTGGAGAGCTCATCAGAGCAACTGGCTATCTCTACGACGAGTTTGGCAATGTCATTGAGGAGCATTTCTATGGCCACCTTACGGGACAAGCGAGCTCGGAACTAGAGGTTTGCGTAAAAAAACGGACCTATAGCCAGGAGGGAAAGAACCTGCTGCTGAAAAAAGAGGAGCCAAGTGGGCTTACGGTCACCTATAGCTACTTGCCCGGCACAAGCCTCATCCTATCCAAATTGTACTCTGAAAAAGGGGTGATCAAAAAACGGGTTTTCTATCAGTACAACCGCGATCATCTCCTCACCGGCCAGCTCCTCGACAATGGCAGCCACAGTGATCGAGACAATTTGACAGGGGTCACAACACGCCTCATCAAGACCTACTCCTTAAAATCCGATCAGCCCTTCCTCGGCATGCCAGAGCTCATCGAGGAATCCTACTGGGATGGACAAAGAGAGAGGCTGCTCAAAAAAACGCGTCTCCATTACACAACAGGAGGCCGGATTAGTCTCAAAGAAGTCTATGATGAGACAGGAGCTTTAGCCTATCAGCTCACCTACGCCTATGATGAAATGGGAAGACTCATCCAAGAGAGCAATGCTCTTGGCCAACTGGCAAAGAGCAAATACGATGACTGTGGGAACAAGGTCTTCTTCCAAGATTTTGGAGCCAAAAAAGTGAGCCACATGAGCTACGACCACTCGCACTGTCTCATCGAATCAAAAGAAGAGAGTCCAGAGGGTCTTTTCATCACACGCTACAGCTATGACCAGAAAGGGAACAAAGTCGCAAGCCTTGACCCCCACGGTTATGAAACCAGCTACTTTTACGATGAGTGGGGCCACCCCATCCAGACCTGCCTGCCTCCTCTAGATGGGATGCTCTCTGTAACAGAGGCAAGCTACGATGCTGCAGGCCGTATAGTCCGCTATACAGATGGCAATGATCATACAACCTGCACAACCTATAACGCCTATGATAAACCCATCCTCGTCTCCCATCCCGATGGCACAGAAGAAAAATGGAGTTACCACCCAAACGGCACTCTAAAAACCTACATCGATCGCGCGGGACAAGAGACCCACTATATCCATGATGCTTTTCAACGCGTGACAGAGAAAAAGAGCTGGGCCCTTGGCAAGCTCCTCTCAGAAGAAAGCTGGTCCTACAATGGACTAAACCTCATCTCCTATACCGACTCCCAAGGAACTACCACTCTCTATTTCTACGACGGGGCAGGGCGCAAGATCGAAGAAAGATCCCCTGGCAAAACGACCCTTTTTACCTACGACTCTTTGGGCCGGCTGCACACTCGAGCAGATGGTAAGCAGATCTCTCGCATGACCTATGACCTGCTCGGCCGCATGATCAAAAAAACAAAGTGTTCTCCTTCAGGAGAGCCCCTTTCCTCCTCCACCTATACCTACGACTTTAGCGGCAACCTCTCGACGCTCACCCACACTACAGGCGAGCAAAAAAGACAAGAGAGTTTTGAGTATGACAGCCTAGGCAGGCTCATTTGCAAGAAAGATAGCACTGGGCTTCTCACTCGGGTCACCCAGGTGATCTACAACGATGCCCTTCACCAAAAAACCACCATTGATCCAGAGAATGTTCAGACAATTGAAACCTTCAACTCGCACTACAAACTCAAATCGGTCAAGAAACTCTCTCCAAAGGGCGAGCTCTTGTACAAGGAAAGGCTCTTTTACGATGCCAATGACAACGTCATCCGTAAACGC
>JABDDY010000034.1 GCA_013287365.1 Chlamydiota bacterium | reverse complement strand
CTAAAACGGCTCTCTCTTCGATCTTTCTAAATCTCTCTTCTCCGATCTGCTCATATAGATCGTGAATGGCCTTGGAGGGAGAGAGTTTGAGAATCAGATCGTCTGTGTCGAAGAAAGGTCTTTGGAGCTTGCTTGCAACGCGTTTGCCAAAATGGCTCTTTCCAACACCTTTGAATCCAAAGAGAATGAGGTTATTCAATTTTTGCGCCTACTTTTCGGAGATCTATGCAAAAATCGGGGTAGCTTTTATCTATGCACTCTGTCCCTGTAATTTCAGAAGGAGAACTGGCGCCTAAAGCCCCTGTGAAAAGCGCAAGGGCGACCCGATGGTCGCTGTGGCTACTCAAGGTAGCGCCGTGCAAAGGGCTCTTTTCAATGATGAGCCCCTCTTCTGTTTCTTCTATGCAGCCGCCCATTTTTTTAAGTTCTTGTGCCATTGCGGCGATCCGATCCGATTCTTTTTTACGGGAGATCGCCGATCCAACAATCTCTGTGCGGCCTTTGCAGAAACAGGCAAGAGTGGCTAAGGCCGGAAGCGCATCGATGCAGTCATTCAAATCCATTCTGCCTCCTTTTAGCTCAGCGCCTTTATGGAGGGTGAGCGACTGACTCTTCTCATCATAGCTAAAGGCGGCACCTCTCTCTCTTAGGATCTGCACGATCTTTTTGTCTCCTTGAGGATCTTGTAGATCGGCATTATACAGGGTGAGTGTAGAATTTGTAATCAGCCCCGCAATGAGAGGAAAGGCGGCGCTACTCCAGTCGCCTGGGATGGTGCAGGTAAAGGCCTTGATCTTGCCATTTCCAGGCAGACGGTAAACGCTATAGCCCTCTCGCTCATAGGCAAGTCCAAGTCTCTCTAGCCAACTGAGGGTGAGATCGACCCACGGCTTTTCGCCTGGGTTTGTTACGTGAAGCTCTGTGGGCTCTTTTCGCAGAGCAGCCGCCATTAAAAAAGCAGAGACGGGCTGAGAATCTTCTCCTTGGATGCGCGCGCTTTTACCGGTCAGTGGCCCCTTGATGAGAAGGGGAGGGCGATCATTGCCTGGCAAGGAAAGGGCTAAAGCCCCGAGCTGATTTAACCCCTGCAAGAGGGGCAGTACCACGCGATTTTGTTTAATGGAGCGGTCTCCTGTGAGGATCGTGTAGGAGGGGATCAGCCCTGCGATGGCTCCTACAAAGCGCAGCACCTGTCCAGAGTTTCCGCAGTCAATCATGTCGCGGGCGGGCTTTAGAGTGCCTGCCGTTCCTACAATCTCGAGCCTGTTTCCAGAGAGGGTGATCTTGGCGCCGAGAAGAGAAACAGCATGGATCATGGCATGGGTATCGGGAGAGACTAAAAATTGGTTAATCGTAGAGACCCCATGAGCTAAAGAGGCCAAGAGAATGGCGCGGAGGGTGTGCGATTTAGACGGAGGAAGAGAGAGGCTGCCGCTTAAGGAAGAGGGAAAGACCTTAGTGTCCAATCCAAATCTCCGTTTGCAGAGCCGCTTGATTTAAAAACATTTCCTGCCCATTTAAGGTCTGACAACCTCTTTTTTTGGCTTCGAGAAGAAAAGCCGTTTCTGAAAGGAAATAGCTCACATCCATGACAAGGGTAGAGGGACTGATGTTTTGACCACTTATAGGCAAAGGGTGGGAGGTGCAGTTGATTAAAAGATCATAAGAGGAGGGGAGCTGTTCAAGAGCGGTTTTTGTGGTTCGATTGAAGATCTCGACAAAGGCCCCTCGTTTTTTTGCTTCAAAGGCAATGGCTTTAGCGACACCGCCCGTGCCAATTAGGGCGATTTTTTTCCCCTGCATAGCTCCTCTTTTTTCGAGGGCATCGAGTGCTCCTTTCCCGTCGGTGTTTAATCCGCACCACTGCCCTTCTGTAAGAAGGAGAGTGTTCACAGCACCGATCTGCTCTGCCTCCTTGTCCAAAGTGTTTAAGTGGGGAAGAATTTTTTCCTTCAAAGGAGTGGTGATACTTAAACCGGTAAAGCCGGCAGCTTTTGCGAGGGGCAAAAAGGTGGGCAGCTCCTCTTCTTGGACGCGCATTTTTACATAGACAGCGTTTAAGGCCCGTTTTTCGAAAACAGCATTGTGGTACAGGTGGCCCTGGCTTTTGTCTACGGGGTCGCCAATGAGTCCGTAGAGGGCAGTTTGGCTATTTAGGTTGCTATAGCGGTAAATTTCAGTAAGTTCGGTCACGCAGAGCTGTCCTGCAGCTGTTTTGTCCCCCTCACGCACACTGGCGTAATTGAGTTCATTTCCAAACACGGGGCTGAGTACTCGGGCAAATTCTGCGTTAGCTCCCAGGCAAACTGCGCTAAGGCGTGGTTTGCCTTTGGCAAAGAGCAAAAGTTGCAGAGCATCGGATGCTAGAGGACAGAGGCAAGCAAGTTTATAGGCATGAGCCTCGAAGCGGGTCATGGAGCGATAGATCGATTCTAGATCGGGCAGTCTCTGCTCGAAGTGGTGGGCAGAGAGGATAAAGCGTGTCTGCGGATATTTTTGGGGCAGTTGCTGGAGAAATTGCGGTCGCATATCGGCCTCTAGATCAAAAAATGGGGGCCTTAAACTCAGCAGCCTTTCAATGAGGAGTTCACGCTCCTCTTCACTTTTCGAAAAGCCGCCACCTTGAGAGGTTTTTCGTAAGGTGAAGAGGAGGGGAAGGGAAGAGGAGGCAATGAGGCGGCGTAGCCGGGAAAAGTCAAGTGCAGGGAAGAGGTCGAGCCGAAATTCGATCCCATTTACCTGTGGAGGGAGTTGTCTTAAGAGAGAGGGGTCTGGAATGGAGGCAAAAAGCATCCTCTTAAGGATTCAATAGGTCGATCATTTCTGGCAAGTTGCCTCTTGAAAGGACTTCGATTGGACGAAGATCTCTAGAAGAAGAGGCTCCGGCGACAAAGAAAAGGTCAATGGCTTTCGACTCTTTATGGTCGGGACCGATGTTGGTTTTCCAGGGAGCGTGGAGGCTAAATTCTGAGAAGCCCGCTTTTTGGAAAGCTTCTATCATCTGCTCTCGTTGAAAATTGTTATCCCCAAGTCCAATGGTTGTCGTGCCCTCTTTGTGCGCTTTATGCACAGCTCTAGCGTACTCTTCTCTTGCAGGCAGATTGGGGTCTCCGGGAATGTGCGCGTTGAAGACGCGAAAGGAGCCCTCTTGGCCTACCTTGGAGAAAAAGCCATTTTGCAGAGGGCGTTTTGGAACGCTTGGGTAGCTATCTCGGGTCACCTCTGAGAGGTGAGGCTGGTAGGCAAGTTTATCTTTTCTGTAGAGAAGAACGGCTTGGTCTTTCTGAGGCTTATCAAAACTTCTGACCATCTTCCAGCCTTCGGGCAGGTGGCTTTCGAGCACCTGGAGGAAGGGGTGGCCGCACTCTTGCAGGGCAATGAGGTCGCTAGAGTCTGTCATGCAGGTCACCATTTCTGCAATGGTGAGGTCGCGATGGGTAAGACCATCTGCTTGGACCACTTGGTTGAGGTCGGTAATCATAGAGTCTTTCAATCCTTGCGAATCCTTGATAATCACCCAATCTAGATAGGCATTATTGAGAACGTTCCAGCTGATGATGCGCACGCCATCGACCTCGATTCCAACAGGGAGGTGGTCGGAGGGAAATTGCCACTTTTCATGGAGCTGCCCTACAAATCGCGCTCTGATGATCTTTTCGATTTCTCGATTTCTCTGCAGCTGCTTGTATACAGAGACGCTCTGCTGGATGCGAATCGCTGCCATGACCAGGTGGCCAAGGCCTTCTAAGTTCTCGCCTTTTTCGAATGCTTCCATAGAGGCAATCACAAGAATCACTGCTTGGAGTCCAAGAGAAAGGATGGCAAGCTCAAGCCCGCCTTGGGAGAGGAGCATGAGATAAACCAGATGGCTCGCAACCTTGATGGCGCTTTTGAGCGCTTCTGGGATTTGTCCATTTTTGAGGAAGGAGAGAAGGTGGGCAGTCTCGATGCTGAGATCCTGGATCGTTGTCAAAACAAGGCCTAAGAGGTGTCCAAAGAAGGTGGCGGCAAGAGCTCCTACGGCAAGAGTTGTATTTGCCAGATGATAGAAAATAGTCGCTGCATCTTTTTGACAGGAGTAGAGCTCGGAGGCCATGTGGTAGACGCGCGTAGAGCCTAAGGTGAGGGAAATGGGCAGGCGTAGGGAGGGATGCAAGCTTAAAAAGGGCAGAGCGACAAATGCGACGCGCTCGATCTCTTTTGTCCAGGAGTCTGGAGCTATCTCTCCAATGCGATCATTGGCATAGTCTCGAGAATAGATGAGGTTTCTTTGGTCTGATACAAGGGCTGTCATGGATTAACTCCAAAATAATTGTGATACCTTACAAGTGTTTGATCCAAACGAATCAGAGACATGAAGAAATGGCCAGCTGAATTTAACGTCATTATCGAACAATTTTGCGCTATTTAATTACAAAAATCAACTAAATTAGTTTGTTTCAATTTATTAATTTAATAAAAAACATTCAACCACAGAGAGCGCAGAGAACACAGAGATTAAAAAATTTTAAAAATGACTCTTAATCTCTGTGTTCCCTGCGCTCTCTGTGGTGGAATGTTTTTATTTTAATAGTGGTCAGTCGCAAGGTGAATGACGCAACACAACAAAGCCTAACTATTTGTAAAAAAATCGCTTATCCTCCATATGTAAGAAGGCCAACCTTTTGAGGTGTATGATGGGTTTTCAGACAGGAATGAATGAGGAGCAACGCGCCTCTGTCAGCGGAGCGCTCTCTAAAATTTTAGCCGACACCTATCTCCTCTACTTAAAAACGCAAAATTTTCATTGGAATTACACGGGAGTCGAGTTCTACCCCTTTCACCTGCTCTTTGAAAAGCAGTATGAGGAGATGGCAGAGGCAATTGATGAGATGGCAGAGCGGATTCGTGCGCTTGGCTTTTTTGTCGAGGGGACGACAGATTCCTTTAAAAAAATTACTTCGATTAAAGAAGAGCATCGAGTGATCCCTGGCCATGAAATGGTCCTGCAACTTCTTCAAGATCATGAGACGGTCATCCGAGAGCTGCGCAATCTTTCACTGCTTGCGGAAAAACAGCATGACGCAGCGACAGTTGACCTTGTCGGGCGCCGTCTTGTCATACATGAAAAATTTGCTTGGATGCTTAGAAGCGGTGCACGTTAAACAAACTTCAGCTATAGTGTCTTCCGACTATGGCTCTATCCAAGCAGAAATTTCGTGAGATTGTCCTGCAGCTGCTCTTTAGCGCTGATTTTGAAGCGACCTCGCAAGAGGAGATGCTCCTGTTTATGATGAAGCAATTTGCTGTTTCTCGGAGCGGGATGAAAGGAGCACAAGCAAGTGCAGAGCAAATTGTAAACTGCAAAGAGGCAATCGATGCGCAGATCGGAGAGGCTTCGACAGAGTACAGTCTAGAGCGTATTCCTCGCGTTGAAAAAGCGATTTTGCGTCTTGGGGTGTATGAACTTCTCCACACTGATCTGCCCCCTGAGGTGGCCATTGCAGAGGCGCTTCGCCTTTGTCGCAAGTATGCGACAGGGGAAGCTTCTCGGTTTATTCACGCTATTCTCGATAAGGTGTATAAAACATGCACATTGCGAGCGGAAAGCTCCTAAAGGATTTTTCTACTTTTGGTATTGGCGGCCCTGCAAAAGCCTTTGCTGAAGCTAAGACGATCGAAGAGATGCAGGCACTCATTCTTTTTGCGAAGAAAGAGAAAATGGCCTACCTCGTCATAGGGAAGGGATCCAACGCGCTCTTTGATGATTGTGGATTTGAGGGGCTTGTCATTCTAAACAAAATCCTCTTTTGCTCTTTTGAGCAGACGATTGTCTCTGTCGGCGCCGGTTACTCCTTTGCTCTGCTCGGAGTGCAAAGTGCGCGCCAAGGCCTCTCTGGTCTTGAATTTGCCTCGGGCATTCCGGCAGCAGTGGGCGGAGCGATTTACATGAATGCAGGAGCAAACGGCGGACAAACCTCAGATGCTCTTACCGAAGTGGTCTACATCACCCACGAGGGAGAAAAACAGATCTTGCAAGCTAAAGATTTGTGCTTTAGCTATCGGAGCTCGCCCTTTCAGGGCAAGGGGGGAGCCATTGTCGCCGCAACCTTTACGCTCAAACCCTCTCCAGAGGCGCGCAAAAAGCAGATCGAGATTGTCCAGTATAGGACAAAGACCCAACCCTATGGTGAAATGTCCTGTGGCTGTGTCTTTCGCAACCCGCAAACGCACTCTGCAGGGCATCTCATTGAACAAGCGGGGCTAAAGGATTTTCAAATTGGAGGGGCGAGGGTCTCAAGTCTCCACGCCAATTTCATTGTCAATACAGGGGAGGCCAAAGCCTCCGATGTTCTGGAACTTGCCAGCCATATCCAAACTGTCGTCGCCGAAAAAACAGGTGTAACCCTAGAAATGGAGCTCTGTGTCATCCCACACATCCTTCCGAGCTGATCTCCACTGCCACACGACTTTTTCCGATGGCTCCTTTACTCCAGAAGAGCTCATTGTCCATGCCAAAACCATTGGACTCTCTGCTCTTTCCATTACCGATCATGACACTGTCGAGGCCTATGGAGTAGCAAAGGAGGTCGCAAAAAAAGAGGGCCTTCTTCTCGGCACAGGAGTTGAGTTTTCCTCTTACGATGACGAGATCAGTGTCCACATTCTCGGCTATGACATTGACCTTGATGATCCCGGTCTTGCCGCTCTTTGCTCTCGTCATCTGAGCAGACGTTTAGAGAGAAACAGCAAAATTCTCGAAAACCTCAAAAAACAGAAGATGCCGCTTAGTGAGGAGATCCTTGAGAAGGGCCACATCATCGGTCGGGTGCACATTGCCACTGAGATGATCAAAAAAGGCTATGTGCAGACCCACAAAGAGGCTTTTCAACGCTTTTTAGGGGAGGGGAAAGTGTGCTATGTACCGGGACCGCGCATATCAGTGGAAGAGACCATCTCAGTGATTCAAGGGGCAAAAGGAAAAGCCTTCTTGGCTCACCCCCATCTTCTCGGTGAGGGGAAAGTGCTCCGCAAACTGCTCGAAAAACCCTTCGATGGTCTCGAGTGCTACTACTGCCGCAGCACTTATGATCAGCAAAGGCGCATTCTCAAGCTGGCCAAAGAGCGCAACTTGCTCATCAGTGGCGGCTCAGACTTCCATGGCGTTTTTCGAAAAGAGGCTCCTCTTGGATGCTCCTGGGTCGATGAGGAAACTTTTAAGAAGATCTTTAAATCTTGAAAAACTGAAAGACTTTGACCTTGATCCAATCGAGAAGGACAAAATAGCCGAGGACTATGGCTAAAAGAGCGATCACAAAAGAGGCAGGCAGCGGTGCCATCAGAAAGCCATGCATGGCCATCAGGCTAAAGAGTCCAATATTAAACAGAGAAAGACCGATCATCCAAAAGCTTGGACAAGAGTGCCAAAAGTGGTTCCTCTCTCGCACAAGATAGAGGGTGGCCTGCCCGATAAACACAAGGAGCAGAAAAATCCCGGTCTGCAGCTCTTCTAGTGAAAAATCGAGCAGCTTCTGGCAGACAAAGAGCAGAAAGAAACAAAGTCCTAAAATCAAAAAAGCAAACACTCCGCCTACCATCGTCAGCTTTTGAATGTTCCATTTGTCTGGGAAAGGAGAGTAGGAGACCCGATCTGTGGCAATCGACATCGTGGAAAAATCATTGGCAAAAAGCAAAAGGATGATCAGTAGCTGAGAGAGGATGAGGCTCTTTGTCACAAACAGTCCCACTCCGAGCAAAACGGCAATGCTGAGCGTTTTGATGATCTTGTTGAGCACATAGGTGAGCATCCTCTGGTAAATCCGCCTGCTGCATTTGATCGCCTCTAGGATGGTTGTCAGCCCGGATCTTGTCAGGACAAGACTGGAGGCGGCTTTAGCCACATCGGTCGCATTTTTTACCGCAATCCCAACCTCTGCTTTTTTCAGAGCTGGGGCGTCATTGACCCCATCTCCTGTCATCCCGCAGATAAACTTCTGCTTTTGTAACCGCTCAATGATATGGAACTTATCTTCTGGAAAAATGCCCGCAATGATGTCGCAAGAGGCGATTTTTTCTTCGGCAAGCGCAAGCAGCTCTTCTCTTGCAATGGCTTTAGCGCCAATGCCCACCTGCTCGGCAATCGATCTTGCCGTTGCTAGGCTATCTCCTGTCATCATGATCACTTTCACCCCCAGCTTCTGGATCTCTTGCAGGGCGGCTTTTGAAGTTTCAAGCGGCGGGTCTTGTAGGGCAATCAGGCCCACCAGTGTAGAGTGATCTTCCGTTTCAAAAACGGTCGCAAGAATGCGAGAGCCATCTAAAGAGAGCCTCTCGATCTCTTGGAGGCAGTCTTTTGGTACGCTCACTCTTTGTAGGAGAGCAGAGGGGGCCCCCTTGAGAACACGACGAATCTTACTGTGGTAGGAGATGAGACATTCTGCATATTTTTTCTCTGGATCAAAAGGGATAAAATCGAGTTTTTCGGCAGCAGAAAAAGGAGAGGCTCTCCCTTCACGGGCTTGTAAAATCGCAAGATCCATCGGGTCCTGCGTTGCCCTCTTACAGGCCATCGCAGCTAGATGGAGAAGATCGTCATCTGTATAGGGAAGGTAGCTATGGAGCTTGGATACTTTAAGCGCATTTTGCGTAATGGTGCCCGTTTTATCGACACACAAGATATTCATGGAGGCCGCTTCTTCGATTGCAGAAAGCCTTGTGACAAGAACTCCTGCTTTGGCTAGCTCAATCGATCCCAAGGCAGTAGATAGAGCATACGTTGCAGGAAGAGCAACAGGGACAGAGGCGACAAGGAGAAGCAACGAAAAGGGAATCGTTTCAAAAAGAGGAAGCCCTTGAACTAAGCAGTAGGTAAATACAGCCGCGACCAGAACCGCATCGAAAACAACAAGAGACTTTACAATCGAAAAGAGCAGCTGCTGCAAATGGCTAGGGGTTTTGGAAAGACGCATGATTTCCGCTGTTTGGCCCCAGCGGGTATTTTTCCCTGTCGCGAGAACCTTGGCATCGGCCTCTCCCCGACAAACCGTTGACCCTGCGTAGAGGGTGACTCCACCTTTAGGCTCTACCGGCAGAGATTCTCCTGTGATGGCCGATTGATCAACCAAAAGAGCCCCCTCGAGCAGCTGGCTATCAGCTGCCAGAATATCTCCCATACGCAGATGAATGACATCTTCGGGAACCAGTGCCTCAGCAGGGAGCAGCCTCCACTGCCCATCTCGGAGGGCTCTGACCTGAATGCTGAGCCTTTTTCTGAGCAGGTGCAGGGCATTTTTTGCCTTTCCCTCCTCAAAAAAGCTGACGCCTGCATTAAAGAGAAGAAGGGCGACAATGATGGCGGCCTCTAGAAATTTCCCCAGCCCGCATTCAAGCAAAATAATCATTTCTAGCATCCAGGGAACTGGAGCCCAAAATTTCCGGACAAAATCGACTAAAGGGTGCTGTTTTTCCTCTGGCAGGATGTTGGGACCGTAGGTCTGTAGCCGCTTTTGTGCTTCTTGGGTGGAGAGTCCCTGCCATTTCATATTTTTCTTTTTACAAAACTTTGTCTGTGAAAGTCCAGCTCATAAGATTGTTTTATAGTTTATTTCGAAAGATAAATGAACTATAATGATCTTGTAATTATAAAGCGGAGCTATGATGAAAAATATTTTAAAATTATTAGGCGTTGTAATGCTTACTTCTTCTCTCTGTTACGCCGGAGACTACCAAGGCTATGAAGTAGAGATTCAGTTGAAAGACGGAACCGTAGAGCGGTATGCCGGGAGCACTTCAGATGGCAGGATGCCCGATTACAACTTTGGATACGACCCCGCGGAGATCGTTGAGAAAAAGTGGAAGATTGTAGAGTCTCATGATGTGGAGCCCGTCTTTAAAAGTAAATAATTTACTTTTATACGAAAACAAATTTTTAGAATTTTGAACTATTCAAATTGACAATTTAAGAATTCATCTGTTAAAATTCTCCTCAAAACAGTTCACTAGAGGAGCTAAAAATGTCTTTATCCGGCACCGGTTTTAACCCACAAATCTCACGTTCTGAGCCTCTTTCTCCCCAGAAACTAGGCCCTGCCCCTGTAAACTACACCCAGCAGACCGATTCCATGGCCAGCTCTGGCTCAAACAGTTCGAGCAAGAACTGCTTTTCGAGCCTAATCGAAACGGTCACAAACGCCATTTCTTCTTTCTGGGCGTGGCTCAAAAGTTGTTTCAGTGGCAAAAGTTGGTTCTGCGGAACTATTTGCGCTGCTGGTGGAGCGACTTCGTCCTCAGCTTCCACAGCAACAACACCTTCTACAACAACCACAGGGGCATCTTCACCAGCAACCAGAGCAACAGCTCTGCAAGGAACTCCCGCGGGAAGGGCTCGTGAGCCAGGATCTCCTATGGTTGTCTTTGAGACACAGGCCAATGCCTGTGTTCAAGAGCTTGTCGATGGCTGTTTTGAGACATTTGGGCTAAACAAAGAGAAAAAAGATTATTACGCTCTAGTTACATTTGCATTTGGTTTTGAGTATGCTGGTGGCAGAACATCAAAGGTAGAGCAGAGCAGCAGAATCATCCATATTGTAAATGGCAAAATTGCGCAGGATGGCACATCGGATCTCGAGCCTTTTCGTTTAGATGAGCGCGAACTAAGAGCAAAGCAAGGATTGGGTGTGGTAATTATTGTTCTTGCAGAAAAGAGAACAAGCAGCATTCCCAATCTTTGGTCTTTTTATTTATTACATAAAGGGCGCGAGCCAAATAGCGACTCTTTTACCTATGTTGACGAAGACGGCCAAGCGATTACTAAAGAGAATGAGCAAGGTACCCTTCTGACCAATCCCAATTATCGCTCGAGGAATTCTACTCAATGGAAGAACCTAGAACTAGATGAGGCGAGGGGCTGTTTTAATCATCTTTTTGAGGAGACCGACTGCCAGGTAAAAGGAAGGTTCCGTGTTCAACTAGAACTTGGCTAAAATTCAGGAGAAAAAATGGCTATATCCAAAACGGGTTTAACCCCAAACGTTCAACGGAGTGAGCCTCTTTCTTCCCAGAAACTAGGCCCTGCCCCTGTAAACTATACCCAGCAGGCCGATTCCATGGCCAGCTCTGGCTCAAACAGTTCGAGCAAGAACTGCTTTTCGAGTCTAATCGAAACGGTCATAAGCGCCATTGCCTCTTTCTGGACATGGCTCAAGAGTTGTTTCGGCGGGACTAGTGGAGCTAACTTGCCCTCAGCTCCCACAGCAACAAATCCTTCTGCGCCTACAGCGACAGCCCTCCAAAGAACTCCCGCAAGAGCAGCTCCTGCGTCAGAATCTCCTGTCATGGTTTTGAAAAGGGAGAGTGACTTAGGCACTATCATTGATATGGCAGAGGCTTGTCTTGAACATTTCTCCTTGGACAAGACAAAAACCTACTACGCTGCTGTAACTCTTGAGATGCATTACGGTCTGTCTGAACTCCGTAACATCCATAAGGTTGCTCGTATTACGGTGGATCGAGGAGACACCATTGCTCAGTGGATCAATGAGGCTAGCGAAGAATTTGATTTCGACACTCTGAAAGAGAAAGAAATAGGACAAGGTACGAGAGTGGGAATCACCATTGGAGTTAAAGTAAAAGATGATTCCAAGTCTTGTTGGAACATGTATACCTGTTTCAGACAGTGGAAGCCAGAGACTTGTTCTTTCAGTGATCCTATGTGGAAAATGGAAACCCAAGATTCGCCTCTTGTTGCATTGCAAACTAAAGCAATAAATTGTGTTCCTGCTCTTATTGGAGATTGTTTGAAAGAGTATTCTTCTGCGATCGATGAGAAAAACCATTATGTTTTGATTACTCTTTCAGCTCGATATCAGCTGATAAATGATTCTAAGCAGGCTCAGAGATGGGTTCATGATGCGAAATTTCTTCCTCTATCGGAAAGGCAATCATGGAAAGGTCCGTTTAACCTCACAGTCATAGAAGAAACACTTTTCCCAGCAAAGAGGGTAGAAAAAGCACTACAGA
>JABDDY010000033.1 GCA_013287365.1 Chlamydiota bacterium | reverse complement strand
AACAAAGGCTGCATCCATGGCGCATCTGTAGGCATGGACCTTGCAGGTGTTTTTCGCTTCATTGCTAAACGCCCAGCCTATTGCATGCAGAGCCATCATGACAAAATCATGCACAAGGTGAACCAAACTACTAACGCCAAGCGTGAAAAAAGCTGCGGCCCCGTTTATCCAGGCCCAGACGATATTTTTTTGTGTATCTTCTATGCAGGCCTGCGCATTCAATAGATCAAGGATAGGGCCATGCAAGACAACACTTTTGGGGTAATGAATATCTGTCTGATAAAGTAATTCTTTTGCTGCGGTTAAAACCGGAGAGGTTGTAGACATAAGTAAAACTCCTTTTTTTTTGATGAAAAGCAAGCAACATTGTAATCTATTTCTGTAGAAAAAAGCAAGGCTCTCGCAAAAAATACGAATTAAAATTTTATGCACTATACAATTCCCAAAGGAACTTTTGACATTCTCCCCCACGACCCCGACCCAGAGGGGGGCTGGCGCGAATCTCATCTCTGGCAATACGTTGAGCAGATCATGCGCTCACTCTCTGAGCATTATGGCTTTTTGGAGATTCGTACCCCCCTGTTTGAAGCCGCTGAGCTTTTTATCCGCGGGGTGGGCGAGGGCTCCGATATTGTTTCAAAAGAAATGTATCTCTTCCAGGATAAGGCCGGCAGAGAACTCGCTTTGCGACCTGAGGGAACCGCCTGTGTCATGCGCGCTTTTATTGAAAAACATCTGGATCAGCAGGCTGGCATAAAGAAATTTTTCTACATCAATCCGATGTTTCGCTATGAGCGCCCACAAGCGGGGCGCTACCGCCAGCACCACCAGTTTGGGGTCGAAGTGATTGGAGATGGGTCGCCTGAATGCGACGGCGAGGTGATCGCTCTCCTTGTAGAGATCTATAAACAGCTCGGGCTGCAAAATCTTTCGGTCAACCTCAATTCAGTCGGAGATGCGCAGACACGAACCGCCTTTCACAAAGCATTAAAAGAGTTTTTATCTCCGCAAAAAGAGCAGCTCTCTGCAGATAGCCAGATCCGTCTTGAGAAAAACCCGCTTCGCATCCTCGACTCAAAAGATCCTACCGATCAGCAGCTTTTGCAAAACGCTCCTTCAATTCTCGACTTTCTCTCTCCAAAAGCCAAAGAGCATTTCCAACGCACGATCGGTCTTTTGCAAAAGGCGGAAATTGCCTTTGAGGTGACCCCAAAGCTTGTCCGTGGCCTTGATTATTACAATGGAGTGGTATTTGAAGTGACCTCTGGAGAGCTTGGCGCGCAGAATTCTGTCGGCGGCGGAGGTCGCTATGATGGACTGCTCTCCACTCTCGGTGGCCCCGATCTTCCCTCGATCGGATTTGGCACAGGTCTTGAGCGGGTGATCCAAACCATGTTGAAGCAAAAGGCTCCGCTACCGAGCAAAAAGAGCCCTCTTCTTTTCCTCATCCCTGTAGGCGAAAAAGCCAAAGAAGCTGTTTTTACTCTTCTTCTCAATCTGCGCAGACAATTTTATGTCGAGGTTGACTGGTCGAGCAAACGCATTGGCCACTCTTTAAGTCTTGCCGATACAATGGGGGCAATTTATGCGCTTGTTTTAGGGGAAGAGGAGTTGGGAAGCGGGCAGATCAAAGTGAAAAACATGAAGACTCGTCAGGAGATTCCCCTTGCCCTCGAGCAGCTCCCGATTTTTCTTGGAAGGAATCCCCTCTCTTAGGTAAAATGAGATTATCAACTTTATTTGAGGGCCTATGTTCCAGTTCATTCTTATCTGTGTCTTAAGTTTTACTCATCTCCTAGTCGGATCCGAACAGCCAGAGGCGGAAAAAACGGCAAAGGTAGATCCAAGTGTCGAGAAAATCTCCGAAGCCTTTGGCCATTTGATCGGGAAAAATATCGATACACTCGGAGTGAAATTTGATCTGGAGTATGTGATCAAGGGTCTTCAGGATTCGATCAATGGGAAGAGCTCTCCTTTAAGCGAAACAGAATGCATCCAGGCAATATCTGCTTCTCAAGAAGAATCTTTTAAAAAGCAAGCTCTAGATAACTTGAAAAAAGCAGAGGATTTCCTCGAGAGCAATGCGCGTAATAAAGATGTCATTTCTCTTGAAGGTGGCAAGCTCCAGTACAAGGTAGAGCAGAAAGGAACAGGAGTTGAGATACAGCCCCATTTTTCTCCTCTCATCAACTACAAGGGCAAGTATCTCGATGGTTCGGTCTTTGGCGCTTCTAAAGAAAGCGAAATGATTTCCCTCGACGAAACCATCCCAGGGTTTACCAAGGGACTTGTCGGAATGAAAGAGGGAGAAAAACGTACGCTCTACATCCACCCCGATTATGGCTATGGAGCCTCTGGCTACCTGCCGCCCAATTCCCTGCTCACCTTTGAGATTGAAGTGGTCAAAGCAAATGCGGTAACTGCTCCCGAAGAAAGACTTTCCACTACACCGTCCAAAGACAAAAATAGCGGCGAGGTCGCACTGCCCGACCTCAGTATTCAAGCTGTTAGATAACCGGGATAGGTTATAGGATCAAATGTCTTTCCCCATGCAGATGGCGCTGGCCACGCTTCTCGGCATTTTCACAGGCCTTTTTCTCGGTGAATGGTGCGCAGTCCTAACGCCCTGGGCTGACGCCTATGTGATGATCCTCAAAATCACGGCCATTCCCTACCTTGCGGTTGCCATTGTCCATGGTCTTGCCATTCTCAGTAGGCCCCAAGCGATCCAGATCCTAAAAAAGGGCTTTATCTTCATCGCCTTAGCCCTTGGCATCAATATCTGCATCATTTACCTGATCCGCTTTTCCTTTCCCTTAGCAGAGGGTCATCAGCAAATGGGCTATGTCGCAAGGCAGCTACCGACGCTCAATTTTGCCGAACTTCTCATCCCAGAAAACATTTTCTATGCTCTTGCCAACAACGTCATTCCAGCTGTTGTGGTCTTTTCTCTGCTCATTGGCATTGCTCTTATGCATCTGGCAGATAAAGCACCGACGATGTCTACGCTGCAAACACTTCTCGACTCTCTCACAAAGGTGACGAGCTGGATCGGTCGCATCACCCCATTTGGGACCTTCATCATCATGGCCAAACAGGTCGGGACTGTCCAGTTTTCTACGATCAAACAGATGAGCACCTACATCATCCTCTTTGCCATTGGTTGTTGCCTGGTTGTCTTTTGGATCGCGCCTCGGCTTGTCAGCATGCTGAGCTCAATCAAAGCCTATGAGTGGATCAAAAACCTGATCCCCATCCTCGTGCTCGCCTTCACCACAAACCTTGTGATCATCTGCTTGCCCTACATCATCAATATCGTCCAAAACGAGCTCCAGAGGCTCTACCCCAAAGATGAGAATGCGCGCAACCAGATCCAGGGAACGGTCTCGATTGTCTTCAACCTCCCGCTCGGATCCATCTTTCTGGCAGCTTTTGTCTTTTTTGCCGCCACCTTTTACTCCATCCACCTCTCCCTCCAGGGACAGTTTCAGCTTTTCCTCACCCTCTTTCTCACAAGCCTTGGTGCTGTCGGCATTGGCTCTGCGATCACCATCTTAAGCTTTATCTCCGACACCCTGAGCTTGCCGATCGAAGCGATCGATCTCTTTCTGACCGCCGTCCCTTTTACGGCGGGATTCCAGTCGATGGTCTCGGCCATGCTCATTTCAAGCCTTGCCCTTCTCATTACACTTGCAGGACGAGGCCTGCTCCGCCTGCAGTGGCCCAAACTCCTTCTACAAAGCGCTTTTACAGTTGTCCCCGTTCTCCTTGTCTTTGCCGGCATTAAGTCTGCCGCCATTTTGCCAAGTGTAAAAAACCTATCCAAAAGCATCACAGAGCTTGAAATCGCCTCTGACACGCAAACCCTGCTGCACACAAAAGCAGAAACCATTGCTCCTCGAGAAAGAGGGGCAGAACAAGATCTGCTCAAAGCCCTACTGCAAAGTAAAACACTGCGAGTCGGCTATGATGCCCACTCTCCTCCCTTCTGTTTTTACAATAAAAATAAGCAGCTTGCCGGATATGACATCGCCTACGCCTATCAGCTCGCCTTTGACCTTGGATGCACCAAAATTGAATTTATCCCCATCACTCACCAGAAGCTTGGAGAAGAGCTCAGCGCAGGACTCTACGACATTGCCATGTCGGCCATTTCGATCTCAGAGGAGCGCTTAAAACAGATGAGCTTTCCCTCTCCCTATCTCGAGGCAAAGGTCGTTTTCGTCTCTAAAGACCGCAACCGCAAGAAGTTTGCCTCTCTCGAAGATGTGAAAACAAACAGGTCGATACGCATCGGCGCCCTTGTTGATACTGCCTACCAGGAAATTGCCTACCAAGAATTCTCCGGCCACGAAATTATCTTACTGCAAAGTTATGAGGAATTTGATCAAGATCCGTCGCGAGCCGATCTCCTCATCTGGGAAGAGCAAGAGGCAATCGCCTGGGCAGCGGCCCATCCGCAGTACATCGTGATCCCTCAGCCGCAGCTAGGCAAAGAAATGCTCGGCTATCCGATCAAAGAGGGAGAAAATAGCTTCCTCTCCTATCTCGAAACTTGGCTTACCCTCAAAGACAACGATGGTTTTAAGCAAAGACAGTACAACCTCTGGATCCTCGGACAAACAAGCGAAGTGGCGCCCTTAGAGCCACGCTGGTCCATCGTGCAAAATGTGCTGCACTGGGTGGATTAATGAGAGCTTGAAAGCACAAATTTCTGAATGGCGTCCTCATCGCGAAGACCCACAAGACGTCCCACCTCTTTGCCATCTTTAAACAGAATGAGGGTTGGAATCGAGGTCACTTGAAACGTAGCAGCGGTACTTTGCGCCTCATCGATATCGATCTTGGCAACAGTTGCCTTGCCTACCATGTTCTTTGCGACTTTCTCAAGAACCGGAGTGAGCATACGGCAGGGGCCACACCAGTCTGCATAAAAATCTACAAGGGTCAGCCCATCTTTGATCCCTTCTTTAAAATTTTCTTCCGATAGATGTTTAAAATCTGCCATGGTTGCTCCCTCTTAAGTTTTGTACTTAAGGGTACCATATCGAGCCTCGACTTTGCAACTTTTTGGGCAGACGGCCTCGAAATATTTGCTCTCAGAGGAGTTTATTTCTACTGGGAGGGGTTAAAAACCCCTTCCAGTAGAAATAAATCGACTAGTTTGGCCACAGGCCAAACGTCCGAGAGCAAATAGGCGAGGCCGTCTGCCCAAAAAGTTACAAAGTCGAGGCTAGCACATTTCCTGGAATTTATTGCCCGCATTGCTATAACATTTTGCCTTTCGCGGCCATGGCGGAATTGGTAGACGCGCTAGATTCAGGTTCTAGTCGGGGCAACTCGGTGGATGTTCGAGTCATCTTGGCCGCATTCTTTTGCGCAGAGTCAGGGATATGTCTACAATCGATGGATCAGAAAATAGAACCACTACCCAGGCAGCCCTGCAGGTCGTCCAGCCGCTTGCCCAGATAGACCCAGCCACTGTCTATACCCAGAACTCTGCCTCTTCCATCGATACGCCAGTAGAAAACCGCTCTTGCCTACTCTCTATTTTAGAATCCATTAAAACTTGGCTTAGCTCGCTATGGCAACGCCTTGTGCATCTTTGCTGCGGCTCTAGCTCCTCGACCGTGCACCACCTCACCTCTACTCATGGGGCCCCCTCGGATTTTCCCTATTTTTTAGAGCGCAAGTCCTATGAGCTCGCTTCTAACTGTTTCCAAGGCGGAAAGTTTACTTCTCACTACGCTTTAAATCCCGATACCCCCTATTTGGGCATTATCCACTTTAGATCAGCAGACGGCGTTGGACAGTGGCGCCAATCCTATTTTTTCTCCGAGCTGGGAAGCCTTAGCACTTACGCAAAGTATTTTACTAGCACAGCCAAGTGCGGGCCCCATGAGACCCTGACCATCCAAGCCTATTTTGCACAAAAAAATCAGGCAAATACCTGGGAGTTTTACGTTGCCCTGTGTAACGCCTATCTGGGCGACTGCCCAGAACCAACCTTTACAAAATTGGGATTACTCTCTTGGGAAGGATTTAATAATATTATTAATACTTTAGATCCTGAAACACAAAACCGAGTGCGTGCAGAGCTGCAAGAACAGTTAATTTTTTAATTGATTTATTTGTTCATTTTTTGCTAGAATAGCCCTCTTCAAGGAATAAATAATATGAGTATTCTTACTAAGCTAACCTCAGAAAAAGTGGGGCAAACACCCCAGTCTCAGGCTGTTAATAAGGTTTCTTGCACCTATACCCAGCACGCTGATTCTTCTTCACTCAGCTCTTTTACCTCTGGTAGTGGCTGTTTCTCGTCTTTGGTGGAGTGGATCGGTGGACTTTTGAGCTCTTTTTGGCAGTGGCTCACAAGCTGGTGCTCTCCAAGCAACAGCAGCCCGACTCTCACTTCAGAAGCCGCTCCTGGACTTTCTAAAAATGAGACCGTGCAAGGACTCGGCTCTCCCCGCTCTGTTACGGAGACTCCTCCCTCTTCTCAAAATAACCCTACAGAACAGCTCAGCCCCTCTCCCGAAATTTTCAAAAAGCAATTAATCGGCTGTGCACGAAACCTGCTCGAGGGCTGTTTTGAGGGAGGACAATATGCGAGCAGCTCTTGCGCTCTGTGCAAGGATAAGCCCTATGTCGGGGTTCTTGCTTACGTGGGGTATCTTGAACCTGAAAAGATAAACGACTGTTCATTTGGAAAAAGTGTGAAGGCGCACTCCTTTTTCTATGATATGGAAGGTTTGAACTTCGCTCTAGAAAAACTTGCAAAGAAATACACTCCGCATGTGAGATTTTCTCTACACCTAAGCTTCATGCAACCCCCAGAAACAACACAGGGTTTTGTAGCCAGCTGCATGGCCACGCCAGACTTTGTAGAATTTAGAAAATTAACAAAGATACCTAAGAGCTTTGCATTTCGAGATGAAGTACAAAACTTGCCCTATGATCAGCAATCTGAAATTCTCTCCAAAATCGCAGCGCTTACTTGAGCTGATCGTTTGGAAAGACAAAGATTGTTAAATTTTAATTTAATTTGACTAACTGGCCTCTACTTTGCTAAAATGGGTGCCTTAAAAGGAGAAAAACATGACTACCATTAACAAACTAACTCCAGAAAAAGTAGAGCAAACTCTTCAACCTCAGGCTGTTAATAAAGCTTCTTGCGCCTATACCCAAGACTCTGATGCTTCTTCCCTCAGCTCTTCCGCCCCTAGTAGTGGCTATTTTTCGTCTTTGGTGGAATGGATTAGCGGGCTTTTGAGCTCTTTTTGGCAATGGCTGACAAGCTGCTGCTCTACGACAAGTAGCAGCGGGGCTACAACTCTTCTTCCAGCAGCACCTCCCACCTCAAATCTCTCTTCAAATGCGCCTCCAGTTTCTTCAAGTAGCACCTCAGCTATAACTCTTCCTCCAGCAGCGACGCCTGTCCTCAATCTCTCTTCAAATGCACTTCCAGTATCTTCAAGTAGCAGCGGAGCTACAACTCCTCCTCCAGCAGCGACGCCTGTCCTCAATCTCCCTTCAAATACGTCTCCTGCATCTTCTGCCAGCCAGATTAGACCAGAACCGAGCGTTCTTCTCTCAAGCTTCAAAACGCAAGTGGTTAACTGCACACGGAGGCTCGTCCAGGGCTGTTTTGAGGGGGGAGAATATACTGGGTATTACGCTCTTGAGAAAAACAAGCCTTATGTTGGAATTCTTCAATATGAAAATGTTGATTCTAATGCGGTTTGTTGCCATCTTTTCGATGCAACCAGTCTTGATGCTGTTTTGGAAAAAATTGCACAATCCACCCCTGCTTCAAATTTTAAAATACGTATATCCTTTATACAAAAGCCAGGTACTAATGGTTTTTATGCTCGGTATGAATCCTTGGGCATAATATTTCATGGGTTAGCAATAAAGATCTCCCCCTTTGAAGATACAGTGAAGCGATTACCCGCCGATCAGCAGGTGGAAGCCCGCGCAAAAATCGCAGCACTTGGCAACAACCCTCCCCAAAACTTGAACACACAAGCAGTGGACAAAGCGCGCAATCTATTCGAGGGCTGTTTTGAAGGGGGAGAGCATGCTAGGCACTCTGCTATACAGAAAGCTAGACCCTATGTCGGAGTTCTTTGTTTTGAGGCAGGCAGCACAAATTGCTATCTTTTTGATGATGACACCAGCTTTAATGTTGTTTTAGAAAAAATTGCAAAGCTCCCTCCCCATCCAAACTTTCTTGCAACCATCTATTTTGCACAACAGCCAAACACACTAAGCGGTTTCTCTGCCTCCTGTGAAAACTCACCAACAGGCGCAAATTTTGGAGTATTGTGGACCGGGATGTCCCCCTTTGAAAATGTAGTGAAAAAATTGCCTGAAAATGAGCAACCAGCAGCCCGTGCCAAACTCAAAGCACTCAACAGACCTTCCACAGATTTGAACAAACCCGTGAACAGTAACAGCGCCGCAACGTTCAAAGAGCAGTTAGTGAGCGCTACGCACAAGCTTTTCCATGGCTGTTTTGAGGGTGGGGAGTTTGCAGCAGACTGCGCTTTGCAGAAAGATAAGCCTTATGTCGGAATTCTTAACTATGATAATTCCGAAGATAAAATCGGGAGCACAGAGGATCCTGTGGACAAATACTACCTCTTTTATGATAAAACAAGCCTTGATGCTGCTTTAGAAAAACTTGCAAAAGAGCCCCCTCTCTCCATTTTTTCTATATATTTAAACTTTATACAGAAACCGAACATACAATATGGTCTTCAGGCATATTGTGACATTACACCATCAGAAGAACCGGTTTTTCAAAAATTAGAGGAAAAGGTGACATGGTTTTCAAATCTAACAGATGAATTACCAAAGAGTCAGCAAGATTTAGCCGATGCGAAAATCGCGGCGCTTTGACGCAGCTGAAATTCGAAGTTATTTTCGATAATTGGTATAAATCCTCAAGGCGGAATGCCCTTAGCCCCCCGCTCTAGCCACTGCTTGAGAGCTCGTAGTGACTCTTCGAGGCGCTGCATGATCGCGGTTTCTGCCTCTTTTTTGCCCAGATGAGCAAAAGAGCTCCAGAGTAGCGGCGAACCAAAAACGCAGCGGATTTTGCCCCAGGGCTTCGGCAGGCGCCGCGCTCTTCCCCACACCTGCCCCGCTCCCTCGATGTAAGCGGGGATGATTGCCGTTTTGGAGCGGGAGAGGAGAAGCCCAATGCCTGGCCTCATGGGGCTAATCTCTCCATCTGTCCTCTGCCCTTCTGGAAAAATCACTACTTTTTTGCCTTCTGCCAGCAGCCCCAAGACCGTTTTAAAGGCAGCAATGTCGGCAGCGTCGCCACGGACAGGGCGCGCATTGATGGCAAAAATCAGTTTTCCAAACAGACCCCGAAAAAGGCTTTCGCGTGCCAGATAGTAGACCTCCTGAGGCCAGGAGATCCCGATAATCGGCGGGTCGAAAAACGAGGTGTGGTTCGGGGCAATGAGCGCCGGCTGAGGAGTAAAATGCTCTAGACCATAGATCTTTAGCCGGTAGAAGAATTTAAATCCCAGCCATACAAGACAAAGGATGAAGCGGTAAAGAGGTGGCATTCTGCGGCTTTTCAGCCAGCCGGGCTCCAAGCTTTTGCACCGCTTTTTCCACATGCTCTGGTAAGCGGAAAGAATCTCTTGTGTCACTTGTGCAATGTTCAGATCAGAGGTGTCAATTTCTATCGCTCCCTCTGGCTTTTTCAAGGGGGCAAGCTCCCGACCCGCATCGATTTCATCCCTGGCATTTAGCTGACGAATCATCGCCTCTTCATCGAGTCCTTTTGCTTCTTCGGGAAGAGTCCTCTGCAGCTCTGTTAACCTTCTCTTAGCTCGCACCTCGGCTCGCGCGGTGAGGAAGATTTTCAGATCCGCGTCGGGAAAGACAACGCTGCCCATGTCGCGTCCTTCAAAGACTGCGCCATGTTCTTTGGCAAAGGCTCTTTGTTGTTTCCACATGGCCTCTCGCACACGGGCGTTTGCGGCAACCTCTGAGACAATGGCATTGATCTTTTTGGTGCGAATCTCCTCTGTCACATCGATGGAGCCGACAAAGTAGTGCTTTTTGCCTTCGAGAGATTTGATGGTGAAAGAAAGACGATCCAAAAGTGCTTGGAGAGCTTTCTCATCGGAGAGGGAAACTCCCTGATGCAAAAGCGCCCACGCCACCGCCCTATACATCGCTCCCGTGTCATAGTAAGGAAGGAACAAAGCTTCTGCGACTCTCTGGGCAATGGTTGTCTTCCCCGTTCCAGAGGGGCCATCTATAGTAAGAATCATGGGTGCCAAGTCAGGTAGAAGTAGAGGATGGGAGCGGTGAAGATGAGGGAATCGAGCGTATCTAAGATGCCGCCAAGCCCTGGAAGCCTATTGCTATCTTTGACCACTGCATCACGCTTGAGCAGCGACTCTGCCAGATCGCCAATTTGGCCAAAGAGGCCAATCAAAATTCCCATCCAGAGTGCGTCCCAGAGTTTTAGGGGAAATGAGCTGCCGGCAAATTCTTTGGCAATAAAGACCATGGCGAGGCTAAAGAGGACTGCGCAGAGAAATCCAGCAATGGCTCCCTCGACTGTTTTTTTGGGGCTTAAGACAGGAGCCAGGCGACGGCGCCCCCACAACCTGCCAAAAAAATAGGCCCCAGTATCGGTGATCTTGGTCACAATGAGCAGGTAGACAAGCCACCATCTGCCGTCTTGTCCTTCTTCAACGGGGAACGGGTATAAAATCGCCAGCATGTACCCCAAAGGAATGGCCACATAGACCACTCCAAAAAGTTCAACGGCAACATGAATAAGAGCATCCTCTGAACGACGGAACCGGTTGAGGAAGAAGAGTCCGAGACCAAGAGCTAAGACGAGCACTGGCAGCTGCGGCACATCGGCCCATTTATGCACAACGTAGAAGGAAAGGGCCTCTGCAACGGCGACTCCCACCATAAACGGAAGTGCGGGAGAGTATCCTTTGGAGCGCGCGAGCTGTCCATACTCCCAGACGCCAATGGCCGCAAGAGCTGCGACGATCAGGGCAATAAAGACCCCCACCAAGAGGTTGTTTGCAAAGGTGATGAGAAGAATTAAAAGCGCAACTGCCACAATCGATACGCCAATGCGCCTGCTCAAATCGGTAAATTTTTTGCGTGCCTGCATCACAGTCTTTAAGTTCCCTGCCTGATGTTGCGTTTTTGATACTCCACTACCGCTTGTAAAAGATCTTGCGGACCAAAGTCGGGCCAGAGAACAGGACTAATCACAATCTCGGTATAGGAGCTTTGCCAAAGTAAAAAGTTGCTCAGCCTGCTCTCTCCACTTGTGCGAATGAGCAGATCAGGATCTCTGCGACCTGCTGTATCGAGATACCGGGAAATGCACTCTTCAGAAAGAGCACTCAGGGGGAGTTTGCCGCTTGCATGGTCTTCGATCATCGCTTGAATCGCTCTTTTGATCTCATCACGTCCTCCATAGCTAATGGCAAGGACAAGTTCGATGCACTTGCCAGGCGCTGTCATCTCCATTGTCTCTTCCAGTACCGCGCGCAGATCAGAGGGTAGGCGCGCTAAATCACCAATGGCTGAAAGACGCACTCCCTCTTCCACCATCATGCGCTGTTTCTGTTTGAGATAAGACCTCTGCAGTCTCATCAGCGCCTGGATCTCAAAAGGTGAGCGCTTCCAGTTCTCTGTTGAAAAAGCATAGATAGTCAGAGTTTTAATGCCAAGTTCTTGAGAAGCGCGCACAATTTTAGACACCGTTTCTGCTCCTCTCCAGTGACCGACAAGAAAGGGAAGACTGCGCGCTCTTGCCCACCGCCGGTTGCCATCCATCACAATTGCCACATGCGAGGGAATGCGCTTTAAGTCAAGAAGATCGAGCTGCTCTTTTTCATAGGTCGAGGAAGCAAGTAGGGTCATAACATACTCTCCTCCTTAAGAAGAAGCGTCTGCTGCTGATCCGGTCCCACAGAGACCAGCTCAACCGAGCAGCCGCAGAGCTCTTCGATCCGCTCGATATAGCGAAGTGCCTCTTTAGGCAACCTCTCAGCGCTTTGGAGCTCAGTTGTCGGCTTTTGCCATCCCTCCATCACTTCATAGATAGGCTCTACCCTCTCTAGATCCTCGATCAAGAAGGGGGGCTTTTGCAAAATCTGCCCATCTAAGCGATAACCCGAGCAGATTTTGATCTTGGCCAGTCCATCGAGAATATCGAGTTTTGTCAGTGCAAGGCGATGGACCCCACTAAATTGCATCGCAAGACGCACAAGCGGCGCATCAAACCAGCCAAGACGCCGTTTGCGCCCTGTTGTTGTGCCAACCTCTCGCGCCTCTTCACAGCTCATAAAAAGAGGCCGCTCGGTTTCAGAAAGAGCGGTCGGCAGCGGCCCTGCCCCGACACGCGTTGTGTAGGCTTTGACCACACCAAACACCTCATCGATCTGGGTTGGACCAATTGCGGCTCCTGCGCACACTCCTGCAGCAATTGTCGATGAAGAGGTCACAAAGGGTACCGTTCCAAAAATCAGATCGAGCAGCGAGCCGTGAGCTCCTTCAAAGAGCACATGTTCATCTAGTGCCAGCGCAAATGCGATCTTTTCTTCTACGTCGGCAACATATTTTTTGAGTCTCTCGGCATAACCAGCATATTCAAGGACAAGAGACTCCTCGTCCACAAGCGGGGCGCCATGCATCTCCAGCTCGCGGTTTTTCATCTTGATGAGAGTGTGAAGACGCTGCTTAAAAATCAGTGGATGGACAAGCTCTCCCATCCGCACCCCAATACGCGCTGCCCGATCTTGGGCACAAGGACCAATGCCGCGCCCTGTCGTGCCAATTGCCTCCTTACCCTTTTGGATCTCGTAGAGACGATCGAGCTCGCGATGGAAGGGAAAAATCAGATGAGCATAGGGAGAAATAAAAAGACGCCCCTCTAGTCGAATCCCATTTTCTTCAAGTTGCCGCATCTCTTCGAGCAGCGCTTTAGGATCAATGAGCGTTCCTCCGCCGATATAGCAACAGGTCTGTTTAGCTAAGATTCCAGAAGGGATGAGATGGAAGGCATACTCCTTATTGCCATGCTTGACCGTATGGCCCGCATTATTGCCTCCCTGGCTCCTCACCACATGCGAGGCCGATCCAGCAAGAAGATCGACAATCTTGCCCTTGCCCTCGTCTCCCCACTGCAATCCCACTACGATTACTGCTGGCATGGTTTTTATTCCCTTTCTGAAGAAATTTAACCAAAGGTTTACCACATTTTTCTGTTGTTGGGGAAGTAGAAAAGTCAGGACGTTTTAATTAAAATTGCTTGATATGTAAAATTTCTTCTAAAGCGTGCCTGTGCCCGTGTGCGTGCCCGTGCCCGAATTATCCAAGAGCGCGCCACATCCAAGACTCTTCGGGCACGGGCACGCACACGGGCACGATACTCGGAAAGTTAGTCCTGAGTTTGACAGTTAGGCATAAATCAAAAAATTTAACGCCTGATTCTTAAGGATTAAAGTTTTTGTGCCACAAAATGTTGTGCCTGAATTCTAAAAACTTAAGTTTTTGGAAATCAACGATTA
>JABDDY010000032.1 GCA_013287365.1 Chlamydiota bacterium | reverse complement strand
AATTGCGCTTCTATTTTAAGACTACTCTTTGAGTAGTCTCTTGAGATTTATTTTCTTACAACTGTCCAGAAATCAACCTCTTGTAAAAAGAGGCGTTTTGCCTTTTAACAACAGTAAAGAAGCGATGTGCCACCAGCACTTGCTCAACCTAAGAACGACTGTTCGTCCTTTAAAGGAGGTGATCCAGCCCCACCTTCCGGTAGGGCTACCTTGTTACGACTTCGTCCCAGTCATCGGCCTTACCTTAGGCGCCTCTTTCCTTGCGGTTAAGTCAGCGACTTAGGGTAAAACCAACTCCCATGACGTGACGGGCGGTGTGTACAAGGCCCGGGAACGTATTCACGACGCTGTTGCTGACACGTCATTACTAGCAATTCCAACTTCATGTGGTCGAGTTGCAGACCACAATCTGAACTGAGATCGGCTTTACGGATTTGCTCCATCTTGCGATATTGCTGCCTTCTGTACCGACCATTGTAGCACGTGTGTAGCCCCAGACATAAAGGCCATGCGGACTTGACGTCATCCTCACCTTCCTCCTAGTTAACCTAGGCAGTCTCATTAGAGTCCCCACCTTACGTGTTGGCAACTAATGATAAGGGTTGCGCTCGTTGCGGGACTTAACCCAACACCTCACGGCACGAGCTGACGACAGCCATGCAGCACCTATACAGCAGCCCTTGCGGGAGATCTCGTTTCTGAGACTGTCCACTGTATTTCGAGCCTGGGTAAGGTTCTTCGCGTTGCATCGAATTAAACCACATGCTCCACTGCTTGTGCGGGCCCCCGTCAATTCTTTTGAGTTTCACTCTTGCGAGCGTACTCCTCAGGCGGTATACTTAACGCGTTAGCTACGACACAGCCAGGGTTGAGCCCAGCTATATCAAGTATACATCGTTTACGGCAAGGACTACCAGGGTATCTAATCCTGTTTGCTCCCCTTGCTCTCGCGCATCAGCGTCAGAAATAAACTAGAAAACCGCTTTCGCCACCGGTGTTCTTCCACATATCCACGCATTTCACCGCTACATGTGGAATTCCGTTTTCTCCGTCTACCCTCAAGACTTGCAGTTTCAAATGCCGCTCCAAAATTGAGTCTTGGAATTTCACATCTGACTTACAGATCCGCCTACGCGCCCTTTACGCCCAATAATTCCGATTAATGCTTGCACCCTCCGTATTACCGCAGCTGCTGGCACGGAGTTAGCCGGTGCTTCTTTACCTAGTACCCTCAAATTGAGAAGTTATTCACTTCCCTTTCTTGTTCTTAGGCGAAAGAGCTTTACAACCCGAAGGCCTTCTTCGCTCACACGGCGTCGCTTCGTCAGGCTTTCGCCCATTGCGAAAGATTCTCGACTGCAGCCTCCCGTAGGAGTCTGGGCAGTATCTCAGTCCCAATGTTGGCGGTCAATCTCTCAATCCGCCTAGACGTCTTAGCCTTGGTGCGCCATTACCACACCAACTAGCTGATATCCCATGAACCTCTCTTTAACCGCAAGATTAGATTTCTCTAAGCCCCCACTTTGATGTTGAAAGATCCCTCTCAACACCTCATTCGGTATTAGCGGCCGTTTCCAGCCGTTATCCCCAGGTTAAAGGCAAGTTATTCATGTATTACTAACCCTTCCGCCACTAGATCGCAAGTTGCCCTACGATCTCGTTCGACTTGCATGCCTCATCCACGCCGTCAGCATTCAATCTGAACCAAGATCAAATTCTCAAAGAAAAATTCTTTGACAATTCGTTGTTATGAATTGATAAGGCGAATAAAACAAAAGTTTTATTCGCACAAGCGCTGTATGTTACATCACTTCTTTACTGTTGTCAAAAAAACAAAACACAGGGCTTACGACCGCTCCTGCTTTTCCCTACTGACTCGCATCAGAAGGAAGCCGCCATCTTATCGAAGGTGCCGAATTTTCCGCAAATCTTTTCGATTTTTTTTGATTTTCCCTAGAGAAAAAGGCAGAGTACCGGTGCCTCTCAGCGCGTTTTAACTAGAGGTTTTTGATAGGCAAATAACCTTCCGAGCATCGTGCCCGTGCCCGAATTATCCATGTAAGTGTTGCGTCACCATCAGAACTTCTTCGGGCACGGGCACGGGCACGGGCATGGGCACGGGCATGGGCATGGGCACGCTTTAGAAGAGCTCTTAGACAAGCAAATAGGCGCCCATACCGGCCAAGTAGCCGATGAGCACAGGAAGGCTCACTGCTTTGAGGTAGGTGATGAAATCCACCTTCTCAAGGCCCATGAGGGCAACTCCTGACGACGAGCCAATGACGAGCATGCTTCCTCCTGTCCCCGCTGCATAGGCAATCATATGCCAAAGCGGGGAATCGGCCGGAAATTGCTCTGCAGGGTACATTCCTATCGTCGCAGCTACTAAGGGAACGTTATCGATGATGGCAGAGAAAAAGCCAATGAGCGTTGCAATCAGCACCTGGCTCTGTACTTCTCGCTCTAGCCACTGTGCGAGCTCCCTCAAAATCCCCGCTGTTTCTAGAGCGTTAATGCAAAGCAAAATACCTAAGAAAAAGAGGATTCCCGAAATGTCGATTTTCATGAGAATCGCCGGCACACGCAGATGCTGACGCGTCTCATCTCTATGATGCATCAGATCAGTGACAAGCCAGAGCACTCCAAGGCCAATCAAAACTCCCATGTAGGGAGGCAGCCCTGTGAGCGCTTTAAAGACCGGTACAAACACGAGAGCGCCAACGCCCAGAAAGAACACAAGGGCCGCTCCTGGCTCTTGGGGAGACTGCTCGATTTTCTGGCTGAAAACGGAAAATTTTCCTCTTTGTCTGAGTGAAATGAGGAAAAGAGGAACAAGAAGAGAAATCAGGCTTGGGGTAAAGAGCGCTTTCATCACAGCAAGAGAAGAGATGCGGCCGTCGATCCAAAGCATCGTGGTCGTCACATCCCCAATGGGGGTCCACGCGCCACCTGCGTTGGCCGCTACGACAACAAGACAGCTCAGCAAGAGTCGCTCACTTCTCTCAGGTACCATTTTGCGAAGCAAAGAGATCATGAGGATGGTCGTCGTGAGGTTGTCGAGGACGGCAGAAAGAAAAAAGGCAAGCGCTCCAATTATCCAGAGCATCTTGCGCTTGGAGCGTGTCGCAATGGCATCCGTGATGAGCTTAAATCCCTTGTGCGAATCGATCAGCTCGACAATGACCATGGCACCCAAAAGGAAAAAGATCACCTGCGAAACATCGGCAAGGTGCGAGCTGAGCTTGCCGAGATCTTGCTGCAGAGGGAAATAGCCTCCTAAGAAGTAAATAGCCCAGCAGAGCACCGCAATAAGGAGAGCAACCGCCGTTTTGTTGACCTTTAGGTAGTACTCGAGAATGATCGCTCCATACCCAAGACCAAAAACAGTGAGAATCAGTGCAGTCATCATGGTTAAAATCCCGCTTGGATAATGTCATGCATGCGAAGGATCCCCACTACTTGGCTTCCTTCAGCAACAGGGAGAACTGTGACTAGCCGTTTAGGGCTCTTTTCCATGAGCTCGAGTGCATGTACTGCTAGGCAATCAGGTTCTACTTTTAGAGGATCTTTCGTCATCAGCTCTTCCATTTTCTTCTCAAGAACGGTGGCTCTATTTACCTGCAAAGAGCGCCTCAAATCGCCATCTGTGAAAATCCCAAGAAGCTGTTTTTCAGATGAGCAAACAAGCAGACAGCCACATTTTTTATCAGAAAGCTCCACAATGACATCGGCGAGGCGATCACTCGGAAGACAAAAGGGAATATCAGCGCCTTTTTTCATGAGATCTCTAACGCGCAGCGAAATTTTCCTCCCAATCAGCCCCGAAGGATGATTAAGTGCATAATCATCAAGCCGAAAGCCCCGCTTGCTCATCAGCGCCATCGCAAGTGCATCGCCAAAGAGCAGCTGCACCTCCGTAGAGATTGTAGGTGCCATGTCAAAGGGACAGAGCTCTTTTTCTACAGGGAGACAGAGACTCATATCGGCTTTTTTGGCCAATCGACTCTCTGGATTCGAAATGAGCGCCAGTGTTTTCGCTCCCCTTCTGCGGATGTGCGGCAAAAGATCGAGAAGCTCTTCAGACTCTCCGCTTTTGCTCAGCATAAGGACAAGATCTCCCTGAGAAATGATCCCAATATCTCCATGCAAAAAATTCATTGCAGGAAGATAAATGGCTCTTGTTCCTGTAGATACAAGAGTCATGGCAATTTTTTCAGCAATAATCCCGCTTTTTCCAACTCCTGTGAGGACAAGCAACCCTAGGCAGCTTTGGCAAGCTTCTAAGCTGCACTCTGCTTGTTCTAAATCGAGATGATCGTAAAAATAGCGGATCGCTCCCCTCTGCTCTTCAAAAAGCAATTGAAGAGTGCTCCCCCTTTGAGTTATAGACATAATGAGAGAATTATACTCCGGAGAAGCCACATGACAAGAGGAAAAATTCCCATAGCAGTCGCCTATGGAGATGGGATTGGCCCTGAAATCATGGAGGCTACGCTCTTTATCTTGAAGGAAGCAGGCGCCAATCTCGAGATCCATTTCATTGAGCTTGGGGAAAAAGTTTATTTAAAAGGACACCCAGCAGGGATAGAGGCAAAGACCTGGGAAGTCCTTCGACAGACAAAAGCGCTCTTGAAAGCGCCGATTACAACCCCTCAAGGAGGAGGCTTTAAAAGCTTAAATGTCACGATCCGCACAAGCCTTGGCCTCTATGCCAATGTGCGTCCCTGCTGCTCTTACGCCCCTTTTGTGGCCACCCGGCACCCGAAGATGGACCTTGTGATCATCCGAGAAAATGAAGAGGATCTCTACACCGGGATTGAATACCAGCAAACCCCAGAGGTTTGTTGCGCCCTAAAACTGATCTCTGCCCCTGGAAGTCAAAAAATTATTCGCTACGCCTTCGAATATGCGCGCAGCCACGGTCGCAAAAAAGTTTCCTGCTTCACCAAAGACAACATCATGAAGCTCTCCGATGGACTCTTCCATCGCATCTACGAAGAGACCGGAAAGGATTATCCAGAGATCGAAAAAGAGCACTGGATCGTCGATATTGGAGCCGCTAAACTGGCTGATACCCCAGAGGACTTTGATGTTATCGTGCTTCCCAATCTCTATGGCGATATCCTCTCTGATGTCGCAGCCCAGATTTCAGGATCTGTCGGCCTTGCCGGCTCTGCCAATATCGGTGATCGAGGAGCCATGTTTGAAGCAATCCATGGCTCTGCTCCTCGAAGAGCCGGGCAAAATCTCGCCAACCCTTCAGGGCTGCTGATGGGAGCGATTCAAATGCTTCTTTACCTTGACCTTGTCGAAACCGCCGAGAGGATTCATAATGGCTGGCTTAAGACTCTAGAATCGGGAATTCACACCTACGACATTTACAAAGAAGGGGTCAGCAAAGAAAAAGTGGGCACAAGAGAGTTTGCAGAGGCTGTGGCCAGGTTCATTGGACAAAAGCCGCACACCCTAAAACCTGTTTCCTACGGCAGAAAATCCAAGATCGCTGCGCTCGTGGCCAGCGCCCCTCATCCTGTAACACGCGCCTGTGTAGGGGTCGATATTTTTTTCTACTCGAAACTTCCCCCTCTTGATCTACACCGCTCGCTCTCTAAAGTCAAAACTCCTTTAACCCTCCAACTCATCACCAACCGAGGAGCGAAGGTCTGGCCAGAAGGACAGCCCGAGACCTTTTGTATCGACCAGTTCCGCTGCCGCTATATGCATAGGGAAAAGGGGAAACATGTCCTTTCTCAGGAAATTTTAGAAACACTCAAAAATCTTTGGGAGGCCAATTTCGACGTGATTAAAATAGAAAATCTCTACTTAATCAACGACAAAGCCGCCTATTCTTCTGGGGGTATAGACTAAAACTTCTCCTGCCTGCTACACTAAGCCTCTCTAAAAAAGAGGTGTGTCATGGTGGCTACGAGTACCGCTTTAACCTTTCAAAGCTCTTCGTGGATCAAAAATCTGCTTCTCATTCTCATGGGAAGCCTACTCATCGCCCTTCTTGCCCCCCTCTCCATTCGACTGCCCTTTACCCCTGTTCCCTTCGCCTTAGGAGCTCATCTCTGTTTAGGAGTCGGCGCCCTTCTCGGACCGCGGCGAGGATCCCTCGCAGTCCTTTTCTACCTCTTTCAAGGAGCCATTGGCCTTCCCGTTTTTGCGTGTGGAGATTCTGGATTTTTGCATCTCTTGGGCCCAAGAGGCGGTTACCTGCTCGGATACGTGGTTGGCACCTATGCGACCGGTTTTATTTTGGAACAGACCAAAGAGGCCACAGCTTCTAAGATCTTGCTTGCATTGGCCGCAGGCAACGCACTGATCTTCTTTTTTGGGGCCTGTCAGCTTTCTCTTTTTATCGGGCTGCCCTCTGCGCTGCTTCTTGGCGTAGCGCCTTTTCTCGTCACCGATCTACTGAAAATTGTTCTTTTGACAAAGGGACTGAAGAGATCGCTCTAAGCTTGTCTATCCCCATCTTGTGAATCAAAGAGTGCACGGGTGGAAAGAGAGGGTCTGGCAGCTTCTCCCAATCAAACCATGCCCATCCCTCGCACTTGCCCGGTTCTAGGAGCTTGGGCTCACCTAGGAACTTTGGGATAAAGACAAAGATCGATACGTAGTGCTTGTCTGCCTCAATGAGATCACTTGTCCAAGGCCCCAGCTCTACATGAAGAGCCTGCAGGCCCGTTTCCTCGCGCAGCTCTCTTTCTGCACAGACCTCTACGCTCTCGCCAAACTCTAAATGGCCTCCTGAAGGAGCCCAAAGTCCAGAGCCGTGTGAGCCTTTGCGTTTACCAAGGAGTACCTTTCCCTCTCGGAGGACAAGCACGCCAATCCCAACTTTTGGCCTTTTTTCAATCATGCCCAAGCTTCCGCAATGGCTTGCCAGAGAGGAGATCCTCCTCGATCTTTTCTAGAGAGATCCCTCTTGTTTCCGGAATGAAGAAATAGACAAAAAGAAGAGAGGCTAAGGTCAAAATGAGGTAAATTCCAAAGGTCCAGCTGATTCCCTCCCCCTCTACCAGTTTTAAAAAAGTGACCGTCACTAAGAAATTGCAGATCCAGTTCATCGCGGTTGCAAGGCTAGCTCCAACAGAGCGCACTTTTAGAGGGAAAATCTCCGAAATCATGAGCCAGACAATCGGTCCTAAGCTAATTGCAAAGCTCACGATATACAGGCACATACTGAAGAGCATGAGAGGAGCCAGGTTTGGATCATGCAAAGAAGAAGTGAGAAGAGCAAGCCCAATGCTCATCCCCACAAGTCCGATGAGAAGAAGAGTACGTCTTCCCAGCTTATCGATCACAAAAAGCGAAAAAATCGTAAAAAGAAAAGAGACAAGGCCAAGGCCAACTGTCGCCAAAATAGCAGCAGTAGCTGTCTGAAACCCTGCGAGATTCAAGATTGTGGGCGCATAGTAAAAGATCGTATTAATCCCCGTGACCTGCTGAATAATGGCAAGCCCAAAACCGACCCAGACAATGCGTCTAATGGACTTAGAAAAGAGCGCTTTCCAATTTCTGATGTTTGATTTCAGAGACTTTTTCATCTCCCTTAGCTCTTTGCTAACCTCTCTTTTCCCTCGAATCTTTTGCAAGATCTTCTTGGCTTCACCCTCTCCGTTTTTTAGAAGAACCCCTCTTGGGCTATCGGGCAGATAGCACATGCCAAAGAAAAGCAGCGCTGCCGGAACAGTTCCAAGACCCAGCATAGGGCGCCAATGCCCACTACTTGCAAAGGAGTAGTTCACAATATAGGAAAGAAGAATCCCCCCACTAATAGCCAGCTGGTTCATGGAAACAAGCGCGCCACGACGCTCTGGAGGTGCAATCTCAGAAATGTAGAGAGGAGCGATGTAAGAAGCAATCCCGATTGCCACCCCCACAAAAAATCGCCCGATAATCAGCGCTGTTACTGAAAAAACCAATGCAGTTCCCAAAGAGGCGACAAAAAAAATGGTGGCCCCCAGCATGATCACTTTTTTGCGCCCCAACCGATCCCCCATCCATCCGGTCAAAAGAGCTCCAAGGAAAGCGCCGACAAGGACAATGCCCACCACAAGGCCATTCATCCCAGAAGAAAGAGCAAACTCCTCAGCAATGAATAAAATGGCTCCCGACATGACGCCCGTTCCATATCCAAAGAGAAGCCCCGCCAAAGCGGCAATGATGGCAATGAAAAGGGAGTAATAGCGACGCATAGATTCTTATTAATGCTTTTTTTAAAAAAAATCTACTCAAAAACGACAGTTGAAAAATTCCAAGGATATCCCTGAAAAAAATTTGTGGGCAAAATGGCGCACACAACATTTGTAATGGCAAGGATGATCGACCAGGTCACAAGTCCACTGAGGTAGAGCTGATAGGTACTAGGAGAACCCATCAGTTGCGGTCCTTGGTTTGTAACGGGTCGGCCTATTAATGAAGGACTCTCTGCTTTAGAGTTCTTTTCTGTCTTGTAACTTAGGTATAGAATGCAAGCGGCACCCACAAGATTGGTAAGAGCAAATAGGCTATTTACTACCTCAGCTACGGTCTCATAAGGCCGATCTGAGCCAGAGCGCATACTCTCAAATGTTAAAGTTGCACCGAACACAGTCGCACAAGTCGAGATCGCTTCAGCTACACCTAGGCCGAAACTTCTCTGTGCGGTAATTGTAGTATCTTGGTAAGACATATTTCCCTCCGTAAACGACAATTTGTTATACCAGTTCTTGAGAAATAAAAGCAAAAGAAAATTTCTTGTACCCCTTCCGCCCTCGCCATTCTTCTGTATCACCCGGGGAAAAGAGGAGTTGCTTTGCTTCTTCCCACTTATCCAATCTTGTATCAGGAGGGGTTTTATGAAAACGCCCTACGTCTTTTCTGATCGAAATAGAGGCTGCCAGATAGAAGCCGTGATTTCTTTGCATCAAGACTAGCAAAGCCCTCGCGGCCACTTTTCGCACTTTTCCATCTCGATCATTCAAAGAGCCCAAAATAGCCTTGACCATTCTCGGGAACTGATTAGGATGCAGAGTTTCTACCAGAACTTTTAGAGCTTTTATAACAGAGAGCCGAATGGCGTCATTTGGATCATCATACCTTGCGGTCAAAGAGTCTAAAATGCTAGGGATCTTTTCTCTCTGCGCCACCCTTCCAATTTCTGCCAAAGAGGAAACAGCCGCCTTTTGCAGCCCATAAAGATCTAGGGTCTCTTTTGCAAGGAAAAGTTTGAGCAAGAACAGGATCTGCTCTTGCTGCTCGGTAGAGAAAAAAAGCCACATTTTGCTAAGGGTCATCACAGCATAAAACGGCTGCCGCTTTTTGATGACATCTAGAATGAGAATATCGTAGAGCGGTCGCAACTGACAAATCGCAATTGCATTGGCCTTGCGCTGTGCGATCTCTCCAACCACCCAAATGAAACAGGATTTGTTTTTATTTAAACAGGGATCCCCAGTGATAAAGGAAGTGATGAGCTTTCTGGTGTCTCCTTTCAAGCAAGCATCTACAATAGCTTCAAAAAAAAGAGAAGGGGTAAAATCGTCCTCCATCTCTACCATGGGAAGGGCGATTTGCAAAAGAAACTTGTTCCAAGAAGGGAACTTTTTGAAGTACCTTGCCCTCGCTGTTTGCATCTCACAAATCGACTCGCAGTAGTCAAAAACCTGCCCAAGCATCTGAGGAGATAAAGATCTAGATTTTAGCATCACTCTGCGGAGGACATCGAGCAAATCTGCAGCGCAGCACACGGCTCGCACGCTCTGCTTTTCCTCGTAGAGATTATCCACAATCTCCCCCAGAAGGATATTCATCAAAGCTTCTGGTCCTCTCTCCAGTAGCTCCATAACGGTGCGCTGCGTATTTACAACTCCTACACTCTCATCACCTGCAACTTCCACAGAAGAGATGAGGGCACTTTCGAACTGTTCGTGCTCTGTCATAAAAGGAATGAGATGCCTCAATCCTGTCACACAACGCTGGCTCATCTCAGGGGGATGCTCAGCCTGTAGAGCAATGCAACCGAAACCATCGATGATCTTTTGCAAGGTATTAGGAGGAGCCGTTGCGGCAAAAACTTCACACTGCTCAATGAGGATCATGCTTGCGTCAACATCATCACTGCTCTCCAGCTGCCTCAATAAATCATCTAGAGCTGGGCTGAGATTCTCTAACTGATAATAAAACTGAACAACGCTTGAGTGGTCTCTTGTTAATGCGGAAGTGGACATCCTGATCTCCTTTGTAAAAAGCGACAGCTAGTTGTATAGAAGAGCAGAAATCCTAGCAAGGAAAACCCTTAAGGTCAGCCTACTGACTTATTTGACTCACATCGGCAAGAAAGATGCCTACCAACCATGCAGCCGCCTGAAACACAAAGAGGCTTGCAAGAAACACGCAAATGAGTTTCAATTGACACACACAATAAAATGAATATTTTATTCCTTTTCCTGTTTGCATTCGCTTCTCTGGGCCTCTTTTGTAAACAAGAGGCCCCTTCTTTTAAATTCGATGATTCTCAAGTAAAAAGTTACAATGAAAAACCCTCGAATCATGAAGAAGAGATATTGAAGATCATAGAAAGCGGCTTTTTTCTAGATTCGCAAAGAATCCTAGATGTTGGTTGTGGCGACGGGAAACTTACAGCCTGTTTTGCCTCCCATCTCCCTAAAGCACGTATGATTGGGTGTGATCTATCGCAACCCATGATTGACTATGCGTCAAAACACTACACTTCACACAATCTGGATTTTATAGTCAAAAATGCTGAAAATCTAGACTTCCAGGATCAATTCGACACCGTTATTTCATTTAATTGTCTTCATTGGATCAAAAATCAGAAAAGAGCAATTGAAGCAATTTCCCATATATTAAAACCCAATGGGAATATTCTTTTAGTAGCCACTCCCGATTCACCTAATAATGACTTCAAAACCATTTGCCGAAATATAATCTTGTCTTTGAGATGGATATTTTCTTTCGTTGGCTTCCAATCGACACATTCTTTTCATACAGAGGCTGAATACAGAGAGCTTTTAATTGATTCTGGTTTCTTGATTGACAAGATTGAAACCAAGCAAACGGAGCTTGTTTTCAAAAATAAAGGCGAGCTAGAGCCTTTTTTAAAAGCGGTTCTGACCCCTTTGCACCATTTAGATCCCATTCACCACCCCGCTTTCCTTAGAGACTTTTATCGAGGACTCAATAAGCAGGGAAGGGTTTATCGGGATGGATCCATTCATATATTCTTTGATCAGATTGAACTCCAAGCACACAAAAGACCTTAACTAAAGTAGCCATATGCCCGCACCCTCCTTAACGACAAAACGCCTTTTATTGAGACGGTGGAAGGAAGAAGACCTGCCTCTTTTTGCTCAGATGAACGCAGATGAGCGCGTGATGCAATATTTCCCTTCGATCCTTTCGGTAGAAGAAAGCAACGCCTTGGCAGAAAAGATACAAAAAGAACTCGAGGAAAAAGAATACGGACTGTGGGCTGTTGAAGTGGTAGATGTTGCCCCTTTTGTTGGTTTTGTTGGCCTCCATGATCAAGATTTCCCCGCAGCTTTTACCCCTTGCACTGAGATAGGGTGGAGACTGGACTTTGAGTATTGGGGCAATGGCTATGCATTTGAAGCCGCACAGAAGGTGGTTGAATATGCTTTCGATACCCTGAAGCTTCCCGAAATTGTTTCATTCACCACTGCGGCCAATCAACGCTCGAGAACTCTGATGAAAAAATTAGGCATGACCTACAACCCTCAGGATGATTTTCAACATCCAAAACTTGCCGTCAACCATCCACTGCGCCCACATGTGCTGTATAGGTTAGGAAACCCAGCGATATCGGCAACCAAGCCAAAGAGAAAAAAATAAAGGGGATTTTTCAATACAGCCCGCTAAAAACCCACTTGTTGTGCCTAAATTCTTGTCTTTAATAGCCTCTTGATCAATTACTTAACGTTACAACTGTCAAAGCCTGAAATTATTGTCGCAACTTGCATCTTGACATATTACCGTAAATTAAGGTAATATTACCTTAAAAACAGGTAATAGATGCTAGAGTCTCTTTTTGGAAATGGGTCTATAGAACGGGCCCTCTTCTTCCTTCTTCGAAATGAAACGTGCTATGCTCTGCAGCTTAAAAAAGAGTTCGGAACTGCACTTTCTCCCTTACAACAAGCCTTACTCCGATTGGAAAAAGGAGGAATTTTAGTCAGCACCCTAGCAGGAAAGACGAGAATCTTTCAGTTCAACCCCAGATATCTTTTTCGCAAAGAGCTCTGCTCTTTTCTTGAGAGGGTTTATGCAACTCTACCTGAGGAAATTAAGAAAAAATACTACGAAAAACCCGTGAGAAACCGCCCACGCCGGACAGGAAAACCATTGCCATGAGTTCCATTGACTATAGAGGTTCAAGCGATCTTCTCGCTCGTTTTCATAAATTTTGGCAAATGGCTTGACAGAGCAATCCTTTGAAAGCAAAATCAAGCTATGAGTATACGATTGAACAAAGCGAAAGAGTTGCTCATTTCTCATAAAAAGCACTTATCTCGCTTGGGAACGCGTCATCTAGCCATTTTTGGTTCAACCGCAAGAAATGAAGCGCGGAAATCAAGCGACATTGATATTCTTGTTGATTTTGATGCTAAAAAAGGGCTTTTTGTGTTTGTTGATTTGAAATTCTATTTGGAAGATCTCCTGAAATGTGAAGTGGATCTGGTTAGTACACGAGCTCTCCATCCCGCTTTAAAAAAGAGAATTCTCAGTGAAGCCAAGCAAGTCTTCTAAAGATTGGTCTTTTAGATTTAAAGACATCTTACGTTCAATTGAAAAAGAATTAAAAAAACAAAAGCTCACAAAGGCTCAATTGGCAAAAAAGATGCCGCCAGCCGTGCAGCCGTTAAATGAAAACCAGAAAACCTAAAAAGAACCGCCTCGGGTATATTGAATATTAGGCCCGGAAAAGTGGTTGTGGCCACCGTTGGTGGAAGGAAATAATGGTCAAAATAGCTGCATGTCAGTTGACCCCCTCACCCGACATCGAAATTCGAAAGAATCAGATGAAAAACATGCTCGCTAGGGCAGAAAATGAACGTGTTGAATTTATCTGTTTCCCCGAAGGTTTTCTAACTGGCTACTATGCCGAAAGGGCTCTAGCCTACAAAAATTCATTGGAACTAGAGGGAGCTAGTTTTATTGACTGGCTTGCGCTTGTTAAACATTACTCTCCTACCCTTATCGTCGGGTTTAATGAACGAGCTGCGGATAAAATTTTTGATTCGGCTGCAATTATTGAAAATGGCAAACTCCTTGGTATCCAAAGAAAGCATTATCTCTACCATGATTATTTCTCTTCAGGAACCTCCTTTAAGGCTTTTCAAAGCAAGGGAATCTCTTTTGGGGTTGTGATCTGTCTCGACACCAATTATTTTGAGCCTGCTCGCTTGCTTGCGCTACAAGGAGCATCTATTCTTTTTTCACCCATGTGCAATCGAGTCTCAATAGATCACCCCTATGCAAAACGGCCTTCGTACTACAGCCATTTTGTCGCACGATCCTTTGAAAATCGCTGCTGGCTTGTTACAGCCGATTGGATATGGCAAAATGATGGTCGCTCTGTCTGTCCGGGTCATAGCGTGATCTATGACCCTAATGGTCAAGAAATCGCTCGTTGCCAAGAGGCGACAGAGCAGTTGTTAGTCTACGATATTCCCTCGGAACAATTGCTTCACGAAAAAGGAAGAAGGG
>JABDDY010000031.1 GCA_013287365.1 Chlamydiota bacterium | reverse complement strand
CCATAAGTTGCGCCATCTAGGACTCCTTCGGGCATGGGCACGCACACGGGCACAGGCACGAATACTCTTAAAACGTCCTGTGGCACAGTGATTGCGCTACAAAAAAATTGCGCATAAAGAATTAGTGAAGATAGAATGAGCTCGCTTTTAAGTTCACGAGGGGGGCACCTATGCGCAAGTGGTTTTTGCTCTGCTGCTTGGTCATGAGCCTGCCCCTTTTTTCTGCTTCCTCCATCCCCGTTCTCGATATGCGCGATTATCACAACCCGCAGACCCGCAATCGCTTCATTCGCCAGCTCAAAAATGCTGCTGAAGAGGTCGGATTTTTTGCCCTTCTCCATTTTGGGATAGAAGATGCGCTTCTCAAGACCGCTTACCAAGGATCTGAGGCTTTTTTTCGCCTGGATATAGATACCAAGATGAAATACTGCATCAGAGAGCTTGCGGGACAGCGCGGCTATGTTCCTGGAGAATCGGCCAAGGGAGAAATGCGGCCCGATTACAAGGAGTTTTTTACGGTGGGCCGGGAGATCACCGATTGCAATGTTTGGCCCAAAGAGGTCAATTTGGAAAAACCTCTTCTGCGGCTGTTTTCGGAAATCGAGAAATGTAAAGGCCCTCTTGAAGCAGCCTTTTCAGAGGCTCTTGGTCAATCTAGGGGTTTTTTTGGGCAAAAAACGCGAAGAGGTGAATCGATTTTGCGCCTTTTCCACTACCCTCGAAAGCCCCCCTCCGGCTGTTTTTGGGCTGCTCCTCACACGGATATCAATCTCTTTACCATTTTTCTGCGCGCTACAGCCAAGGGGCTCCAGCTTAAAACCAAAGAGGGAGAATGGATCGAGGTCATTGTCCCAGAAAAGGCTGTTGTCATTGGCTGTGGGGATATGATGGAGAATTTAACAAATGGCCTTTTTCGCAGTGCTGTCCATCGCGTTTGCGACTCGGAGAGGGGAATCGAGCGGTTTGGCATGGCGTTCTATACGCACGGCGGGTATCAAGACCGCATGGATCCTCTCGACATCTGCGTGGGGATGACAGGTGGTAAACCGAAATATGCAGAGGCAACTGCGAGAGAGTTGCTCAGCGAAAGGCTTGTCGATTTGGGTCTTGCAACCCCTGAGGTCATGCAGCAGCTAGCGAGCAGTGGTCTCATGCAAAGGCTCATGAAGATGGGGCGGGCCAGTCCCCAGGCCGTCACTGCTTTAAAGAAAGCTGGGCTTTTAGATGAGTATGAACAATGATCCTATTTGATTTACCGTGCGGCCATTGGCCCACGCCGATCACGACAGAGTGGATTACACAGGGCAGCATTGGCTTTGGCGAGATGCAAAGCGACGGATCTGCCCTCTATTGGACCGAGATTCGCCCTACAGAGAAGGGCAAAGCGGTTCTCATGAAAAAAGATGAACTTGGCAATATTGCTCCTGTTGATGAGAAGTGGAGCGTGCGCACCCGCGTTCATGAGTATGGGGGGGCTGCTTTTTCTGCTGCTTTAGGAGTGGTCTATTTTTCAAATGACCAGGATAAGAGCTATTATCGAGTCGATCGAGAAGGAAAGCTCTGCAAGCTCTGTGGCGATAAGAACTTTCGTTTTGCCGATGGTTCCATTACCCAAGATGGAAAATCGATCTACCTCGTCTGTGAGGAGCACACAGAAGAAAAGCTGCCACAGAACTACCTTGTCCATCTAGATGCTGAGGGAAATAGAAAGGTTGTAAGCTCTGGTCACGATTTTTACAGCTCTCCTCGCCTTTCTCCCGATGGGAAAAAACTGGCGTTTATCGCATGGGATTTTCCAAACATGCCCTGGGATGGATCTCTCCTCTATTTGCTCGATCTTGCAGAGGGCTCTCTCACCCTTCTTGCCGGAGGAAGTGAGGAATCGATCTGCCAGGTGCAGTGGTCGAAAGAGGGGGATCTCTATTTTTGCTCAGACCGTACAGGATTTTTAAATCTCTACTGCTTGAGAGCCGAAGAGGAAAAAGCCTTGTATCCCATGGAGGCTGAATTTGGAATTCCCGCTTGGGTTTTTGGCAAACCGACCTATGCCTTTGCCTCTTATCAGGGCCATGAGGTTCTCTCTTGTATCTGCTGTGAGAAAGGGATTGATCGCTTAGTTTTGATTGATAGAGAAAATCAGAGGATCAAAGAGCTCGGGTTGCCCTTCACTGCCCTTAGCAATCTCTGTGCCATCGAAAGTAAGCTCTACTTTTTTGGAGCCTCTCCCCTAGAGCCGGTTGCCCTTGTTGAGTTTGACCTGGAGACAAACAAGACAAAGATCATTTGCCAGGCAGTTAAACGCCATTTGGATAAGGAGTGGATTTCTCTACCAGAGCTCATCGAGTACCCCTCGTTAAATGACAAGGCAAGTTACGGTTTTTTTTATCCTCCTAAAAACCCCCACCACCAAATCGCAGCCGGGAGCTCTCCCCCTCTGATTGTACGCTGTCATGGAGGACCGAATGCACGCTATCCCCTTGCTTTTTCCTCGGAGATTCTATTTTGGACAAGCCGCGGATTTGCTTTCTTAGATCTGAACTACGGAGGGAGCAGCGGCTATGGGCGCGAATACTTGAAGCGTCTAGATGGCAACTGGGGTATCCTTGATGTCGAGGATGCGATCAGCGCTGCCCAGCAATTAAAAGCACAAAACAAAATCGATCCTAAAAACTGCTTCATTCGCGGTGGGAGCTCAGGAGGATATACAGCGCTCTGCTCTCTTGCTCATGATCATACTTTTGCAGGGGCGACCAGTTATTTTGGTGTGAGCGATCTCGAGATGCTCTACAGAGACTCTCACAAATTTGAGCTTCATTATACAGATAGGCTTGTAGCGCCCTATCCAGAAGGCATTGAGGTGATTCGCGCGCGCAGTCCCATCTATCAAATCGACCGCATCACCTCTCCGGTTCTTCTACTCCAAGGCGATGAGGATAAGATCGTCCTTCCCAATCAATCTGAAAAGATTTACGAGGCGCTCAAAGAGCGCGGCATCCCTGCAAAGTATCTGCTTTTCAAGGGAGAGGGCCATGGGTTTCGATCTGCAGAAAATATCTCCGCTGCTCTTGAAGCAGAGCTGCAGTTCTACAGGGACTTGATGCTAGTGCCCAACCACTAAAGTCTTTGCTATTTCGGCTGCGTCAAAGCCGCGGGAGCTTTCACGTCTGAAAGCTTGGAACATCGCTCTTGAGTTAAAAAAAACAAAAGATTTAAGATGCGACTATATGCAAAGAATTTTCAGTTAGGAGAAAATCTATGAAACAAGTTCTTACTTTGATCGCTCTGTCTGCAAGCACAGCTCTGCTAGGAGATTGCTGCAAACATTTAGGAAATAGCTGCAAGCGTTCCGAACCTTGCTGCGAGCATTGCGAACCTTGCTGTGTGCCTGAGCCAAAGCTACCTATTTGTTGTGAATGTTATGTTCCTTCATTCGATGATATGGAGTGCGACTGGGGTCTTTTTGTTACGGCAGACTTTCTCTATTGGTATGCAGATGAGACCGATCTTTCCTATGCTGCCTTGACAAGGACAGACCTGCGAACCACTCCCGTAATTTCAGGAACGGGGACTGTAACGCCTGCGCTCGGTGGCGACAGCCCTTTCTACTCAACGATCGATAAGATTAAACGTTTTGAGAGCAGGTGGAAGCCAGGGGTTCGCGTTGGCCTTGGCTGCAAAATGGATGGAGGCTGGGATCTCTATTCCAATTGGACCTATTACACAAGTGAAAGAAGCCACTCGATCACCGTAACCCCCTTTTCTTCTTTTACCCCCGCTCTTGGTGCTAAAGGAATTCTAAATCCTTGGGCGAGCGCCGGTCTTATGCCTTATCCTGGGGAAGTGCTCATGTTTGATAGCCTTTCCGCTAAGTGGAATCTTGTGTTTAACCAGATTGACTTAGAGCTAGGCCGCAGATATTGGCTCAGCGAGTGTTTTACGCTGCGTCCCTATGCAGGGCTTCGAGCAGCTTGGACACATACTACATTTGAAGTAAAAGCACATAATGATATAGATCTCGGGGGTTTGATCGCTGTCGATAATATAACTACAGCTCTTTATAAGACAGATACCAAAGATCATTTCCGCAACCGTAACTGGGGAGTCGGCCTTATCGGTGGATTGCAGCCGACCTTCTTCCTCACAGAAGAATTTAGTCTCTACGCAAATGCAGAGATGAGCCTTCTTTGGGGACAATTAAACAGTCATATTCACAGAGATTATACAAATACATTCACGACAGAAGCAGGAGTTGGTCCAACCCCTTTAATGGACTATCATGGGGGAACCAGCGATAACTTCTCCTGTATGCAGCCTGTGATGGATCTGGGCATTGGGCTGCGCTGGGAGACCTGTTTTTGTGACAACCGCTATCGCTTCAATCTCGATGCGGGCTGGGAGCATCACGTCTTCTTTAATTACAACCGCCGTGTGCAGTTATTTCTAGGTCACCTCTTTAACGATACTTTTATTTTAGCTTCTTCACCCAATGGTCGTGCAGATTTCACCTACCAAACAGTGGACAGTGATCTAGGCATGGGGGGCTTTGTTTTAAGAGCGCGCTTTGATTTTTAATCGGTTGAACTGGACTTTAGCCATTTGAGTACGATGATTTCTCTCTTAGGAGGCCAAGTTTTTTAACCATTTTCAAAAGGTAGGCTTGAGAATTGCAACCTTTTGGAAATGGTTAAAAAAATCGGCTTGTCTGAGAGAGAGGGCGTCCGATAAATGGCTAAAGTCCAGTTGAAGCTTATATGATGAAATTTTAGTTTTTGTTTGGAAAAAAAAGCGACTTGTGTTATTTGGTGAAAAAAGTTCACTTAGGAGGAACTAATGAAATCCACCCTTACTTTGCTGGCTCTTTCGTCGAGCAGTGTTCTACTTGCAGATTGCTGCAACCCTTGTGAGCCTTGCTGTGTGCCGCAGCCAAGGCCGCCTGTTTGTTGTGAATGCTATGTGCCCTCATTCAATGATATGCAGTGTGACTGGGATCTTTTTGCATCAGTTGATTTTCTCTACTGGTATGCAGATGAGACCGATCTTAGCTATGCTGCTGTGACAAAGACAGGCTTGCGTGCTACTCCCGTAGCTTCAGGAACGGGGATTATAACGGCTGCAGGGGCTAGCGATTCCCCTTACATATCGGCGATCAATAAGGTTAAGCATTTGAGTAGCAAGTGGGATCCAGGTGTCCGCGTAGGACTTGGCTGGAAAATGGATGGAGGCTGGGATCTCTATGCCAACTGGACCTATTATACAAATGAGAGAAAACAGTCTATCACTGTAGATCCCTTTATTGGTTTTTTTCCAGCTCTTGGTGCTAAAGGAATCCTAAATCCCTGGATGGACCCCGCTGCGCTCCCTTATCCTGGCAGAGAGATCATGTTTGATAGCCTTTCTGCTAAGTGGAATCTCGTGTTTAACCAGATTGACTTAGAGCTAGGCCGCAGATATTGGCTCAGCAAGTGTTTTACGCTGCGCCCCTATGCAGGGCTTCGAGGAGCTTGGACTCATACTACATTTAAAGTACAAGCACATCAAGATTTGAACCAGCATTTTGCCGGTGTCGATGGCTTGCCTGCAGGTACTTATATAACAGATACCGAAGATCGTTTCCGCAACCGTAACTGGGGAGTCGGTTTTATCGGTGGGTTGCAGCCAACCTTCTACCTCACAGAAGAGTTTAGCCTCTACGCAAATGCAGAGATGAGCCTTCTTTGGGGACAATTAAATGGCCATGTTCGTAGAGATTATACAGGGACATTCACGACAACAGCGGGCGTGGGTCCAGTGGATTTAATCGACTATGATGCCGGAACCGGCGATAAGTTCTCTGGTATGCAGCCTATGATGGATTTAGGCATTGGACTGCGCTGGGAGACCTGCTTTTGTGACAACCGCTATCGCTTCAACCTTGATGCGGGCTGGGAGCACCATGTCTTCTTTAATTACAACCACCGTGTGCAGCTATCTGGAGGCCAAATCTTTAACGGCTCTCTTTTTGACCCTGCATCGTCTAATGGTCGTGCAGATACCAACTACCAAGAAGTAGACAGTGATCTGGGCATGGGAGGCTTTGTCTTAAGAGCGCGCTTTGATTTTTAGTACCGGACTTTAGCTGGGCTTTGTAACTTTTTTAGGCTGGTGCCTAAACCACGAAAGTCTTTACCATTTGGGCTTTGACGCAGCCGAAATAGCAAAGACTTTCGTGGTTGGGCACTAGACGGCTTTGAAATGTTGCAAAGTCGAGCTTTGCAACTTCTTAATGTTTTCCGACTGAACTGAATTTTGCATGGCGGAGTTTTTGTTTTTGTTTTGAAAAAAAACGATTTGTGTTATTTGGTGAAAAAAGTTCACTTAAGGAGGAACTAATGAAACCCACCCTTACTTTGCTGGCGCTCGCTTCGAGCACAGCGTTATTAGGAGACAGCTGTTGTTCTCCTTGCGAGCCTTGCTGTGTGCCACAGCCTAGGCCACCTGTTTGTTGTGAATGCTATGTCCCCTCATACGACGATATGCAGTGCGACTGGGATCTTTTTTTAACGGTTGACTTTCTCTACTGGTACGCGGATGAGACCGATCTTTCTTACTCAGCGGTTGCCCAGACCATTTCTCGCTCTGCGGTGACAACACCTGCAACGGCAACGACCGCTTCTAGCTATAAGCATCTAGGCAGTAAATGGGATCCAGGTGTCCGCGTAGGACTTGGCTGGAGAATGGATGGAGGATGGGACCTCTATGCGAACTGGACCTATTACCGAAACCACAAGAAAAATAGCACTTCTGTGACTAGTTTCAACACCCAGTTCCCAGCACTCGGTGCAAGTGGAATCATCAATCCATGGATCGACACTTCTCTGATGAACCTCTATACGACTCTGTTCAATGAAGTTTCGGCTAAGTGGACCATGGTGTTTAATCAGGTAGACTTAGAACTTGGACGCAGATACTGGCTGAGCAAGTGCTTCACACTCCGCCCTTACACAGGCCTCCGAGGAGCTTGGACTCACACGACATTTAAAGTGAACGGTGAGGCCGACCAGCTCATGACCACAGCGGCTATGACGGGTGTGCCGATGAATGATTATTTGATCGACACCTCTGATCAGTTCCGCAACCGCAACTGGGGAGTGGGAATGATTGGCGGCTTGCAGCCAACTTTCTACTTTACAGATGAGTTTAGTCTCTACGGAAATGCGGAAGTGGCCGTGCTCTGGGGGCAGTTTAATAACCGCATTAAACGCCACTACACAAGCACAAGCACAACCGCAGCTGGAGTTGCCTCTGCTGACATCAATGCTACCCCCTCTTCCCGCGACAACTTCTCTGGTATCCAACCAGTTGTGGATGTGGGAATTGGTCTGCGCTGGGAGACCTGCTGGTGTGACGACCGCTATCGCTTTAACCTCGATGCTGGTTGGGAACACCATGTCTTCCTAGACTATAACTACCGCGTTAAGCTCCACGATGTTGATATCGAGCCAACAGCTCTCGCAGGCACTGCAGGACGGGCAAGCTCAAGCTATAGCGAAGAGCACAACAACCTCGGAATGGGTGGATTTATCCTAAGAGCGCGCTTCGATTTCTAATCTGAAGGCGCGCCTTCCTAAAGGTTTAAAGTGGATCAGAAGAACCTTCTTCTGATCCGCCTCACACCTGCCTTTTAAATAGAGACAAATCGGGCCCTTTCCTGTAAAGGAAAGGGCCTTTTTTATGAGCTGATCTTGGGTTTTTGCCGCGATGGGCTGAATCGAAAAGAAGAGGCTTCGAGTCTCTTTGCGGCTGGGCAGAGCAAAGCGCAAATGGGGCTCAAGGGAGCAGAGCATAAAGGCTTTAAAAGGGCAAGCCTCCTCCAGGACAAGCAGAGCGCCTGGAGCTTGAAGGGCCTCCTTTGCCCGCTCATCTGCTTCAAGAGTAAAAAAAGCGGCTCCAATCTTGCGGCAGAGGTAGGAGGAGAGCAGGTCGGAGAGCCGAAGAGAGAGAAAGAGAGAAAAGATCAGGGTTGCGCAGCCCATGATCAAAAAGCTGCTCGCGGCGGTTAGTCCCAGTAGCGCGTTAAAAAGATAGAGTAAAAACGAGGAGAGGAGCACTCCAAAAAAGCTCAGGAGGTTGGTCAAGGCAATCACCTGCCCTCGCGCATTCTCTTTGCTCGACACTTGAATAAACGAGTCAAAAGGAACCACAAAAAGCCCTCCAAATACCCCTAGAATAAAGAGCAGCCCCAAGACAGCAGATAGCGAGGAGTGAAACAGCGAAAGGAGCGCAAACAAAAGGGCAATAGCAAGGCCAGAGAGGCAGCAAAGGCCAAGCTCAATGAGCGCTTTGGAGGCTCTTCCAGATAGGAATGAGCCGAGCGCAATGCCAAGGGCGGTCGTGAGAAAGAGATAACCCCCTGCAATTTCGCTTAAGTGGAGCGATTCTATAGTAAGAGGGATGATGTTGAGCTGGGTAAAAGAGCCGATAAAAAGGAAGTAGGCAGAGCCTAAGATAGCAACGAGCAAATGGCGCTCTTTCCTCGCCTCTTGAAGCGTCTGTCTGATTTGGGAGAAAAAAAGAAGGGTAGGCTTCTCTTTCGACCCTTTGGGAGGGGTATAGACAATCCCCAGCGCGCTTAAAAAGCCAATCAGAGCAAAAAGGAGGGAGAAAGAAGCCACAAGGACAAAATGCCTGCCCGTCATCTGCGTCATGAAGGAGGCGAGAAAGGTCCCCACGATGATGGCCAGGTAGGTGCAGGAGGTGATGAGGCCATTGGCCCTAGAGACTTGCCTGGTGGGCACAAGCTCTGGAATGATCCCATACTTGGGAGGGCCAAAAAAGGCGCTGTGGGTTGAAAGGAGAAAGAGCAGCGTGTACCCGGCCCACTTGAGTTTAAAGCCAAAGGAGATTGCAATCAGAAGAAAAAGCAAGACCTCCGAGGCTTTGAATAGGGTGATGAGCCGGCTTTTACTGAAGCGGTCAGCCAGTCGCCCGGCTGGAAGCGAAAAGAGCAGGAAGGGAACGACAAAAATCGCCCCGACAAGTGAAAGGATCGAGCTTGCCGCGGCAGCTCCCTCTAATTCAATGAGAAAAAATACGAGAACTAGCTTATAAATGTTATCATTGAGCACCCCTGTAAACTGGGCGACATTGAGAAAAGCTAAGGGGTGTTTGGCTGGTTTAATAGGCATAGGAGTAGAATACCTTCAGGGTCTTTTGATTAAAAAGATGTGATAGTGATTTTGATGTCTCATAATGTGTGTTTAAGTCACTTTCTCTGTGGGCTCTGTGATCTCTGTGGTTGTTAGTTTTTATTTTTACCACAGAGCTCGCAGAGCCCACAGAGAAAAAGAAGGGTGTTTTTTTAAGTTGCTGATAATCGATGTTCAAGAACTGTTAAATCTTTTTAATCAAAGAGCCCTGAGGATACTTTAGCAAAGATGATCTATCTCAGCAATTTTTTAGAAACCCTTCGCGCTCTTCTCATCGAAAATCTCTATTTTTCCTCCTCGTCTGCCTTTACGAGGCGCGCGATCATCCTTCCCGACTTATCTCTTAAGGATTTTTTGCTACAGTTCATGGCACACAAGCTGCAAATAGGTGCTGGGCTGCACTTTCTCACCCTTGCCCAGGCTTTAGGATTTCCCTCTGCCTTGGAACTTTCGCTTTTCTTAGAAACAGAAATTGCAAGAGACCCTCCCTCGGCCCTTAAGGAGTATGCTGAAGGGGCCAGTCGGCGTCTTTCTCAGCTCTGTGATTGTCTCTCCCACCTCTTTTTGCAGAAGGCTCTTTATGCAATGCCATTGCTTGCCTGGCAAGAAAGCCTTTGGAAAAAGGCACTGAAGCAGTACCCAGAACTTGGGCTCACCCGCTCTTTTGAAGGGCAGCAGCTCCATTTTTTTGGCTTTGGATTTTTACCGAAAGCTCTTTTGGATCTTTTTAGCCAAAAAGGGGCAAATTTTTACCTTTTTTCTCCCTGTGGGGCCTTTTGGGCCGACTATGCCTCAGAAAAAGAGCAGCTTTTTGCTCTCCGCAGGCAAAAACAGGCACAAGAGGCGCAGAAACAGGCTTATGAAGAGAGCTTTGAAGGGCAAAATTCTCTGCTAGCCAGCCTTGGCAAGTTGGGTCGCAAGATGCAAGATCAGCTGCTCGAGAGGAGCGCGGTTGAACAGTATATTTGCCCAGAAGGAGAAAGTGCACTTGCCACCTTGCAAAGGCAAATCTTCCTCGGAGAAAAGGGAGAAAAAGCTGTCTCTGATGACTCTTTGCAGCTTGTGGCGGCTAGCACGCGGATGGAGGAGGTGCAGCTGCTGCGGAAAACGCTAGCTCGGCAGCTTGTCCAAGGGTTGTTGCCACAAGAGATTCAAGTGCTCTCTCCCGATATTTCGCTCTACGCTCCCTACATCCGCGCGCTTTTTGCAGACGAAAAAATCGCGGTGATCATTGAGGATTTGCCCTCTTCTCACATCGATCCTCTTTTCCAAGCACTAGACCATTTTTTTTCTTTGCCAGAGCAGCGATTTGATCGGGCTTGCCTACGAAAGCTGCTTGCCTTTTCTGCCGTGCAGGAGAAATTTGATTTAAAGCAGAGCGATCTGTCGCTTCTAGATCTGGAAGAGAGAGACTTTAGTGACGTAGAGGCCAGTCAGCTTGAGCTTTGCGATAAATTCTATAGACTCCTGACTGGGCTAAAGGAAGATTTAGCGGACCGCTCGCAGAGCCTTTCTAGCTGGGCAAGCCATTTTGCCCTTATCCTGCAGAAATACTTTAGCTCTACTTGCGAATCGCTTTTGCAGCACCTCCGGCGCCTTGAGCTTGCCTTTGCAAAGAACCCCCAGTCTGTTTCTTATCAGAGCGCTCGGAAAATGGTAGAGGATTTTATTAGAGGCCGCAGAGAGTGTCTGCATCCAGGACATCTCCAAGCTATTCGTTTTTCCTCTTTTTCGCGCTCTATATCTCCTACCGCCTGTATTTACCTGCTCGGCATGCATGAGGAGGCTTTCCCGCGCAACCATCGCCTCTGTTTTTCTGATTCTTCTTTTGCCTTGGACGAAGATCGCTACCTCTTTTTGCAGCTGCTTGTCTCTGCTCGCAAAAAATTGTGCATTAGCTACCCAAGGACTCTTCCAGGCCAGAGCGAGGAGCTGCAAGCTGCCTTTATTGTTCAGGAGTTAGGGCTTACCATAGAGCGCTGGGAGGGCATTTCTCGGCAGTCGGGCGAAAAAACCGAAACTCTTCCTCCGATCACCACAGAGGTGCCAAAGAGTATTCCTCTGCGCAAGCTCTCGAAGTTTGTCAAAGATCCTCAGAGCTTTTTTCTCAGCGAGTCTCTTGGTATTTATGAGGAAAAGCCTGTAAACGAGTCTGCCGAATTTATTCTCTCTCCGCTGACAAAATACAAGCTGTGCAAAAAAGCGCTTAAGACGGAGCTTTCTATAGTTTTAGAGGAGGCCGAGAGGGCCCATGAGCTGCCAAAGCATCTATTTAAAGAAGTGGCGATGAAAAGGCTTGTGCACGAATCGGAGCAGGAGAGGCAGCACCTGACAGAGCTTGGCATAGCCCCGCAAGAGCTTTTTTCTATTACGTTTAGCTCCACCTGTAAGGCGCCACAGATCTTAGAAAATGGGGAGAGGCTTTTTCCTCCTTTCGTTGTTAAGCTAACAGAAGAGCAAGAGATAAAGCTCATTGGCACAATTGAGGAGGTCACCATGCAGGGCTTGCTCGTGCGCGGGGAGGGTGCTCTGCTCGACCAGATGAGAAGAGCCCCTCTTTTTCTGCTCTTTCGCCTGCTTTTTCCCGAGGCGGGGGAGGAGCTTTTTCTTCTTAAAAAAGCGAAAAAGCGCACCCTGAAGATCCAAGATCCTCTTGGTCTACTCAAAAGCATTATGTTTAAATACCTGGAGGCCCTGAAAGGGCCAGTCTCACTGCCACCGGAAGAGCTAGAGGCTATGTTGCTACAATAAGGTCAACGCAAAGACGCGAGGTCGCGGGGACGCGGAGAAAATTGAAAATATAAAAAGAGTTTCTGGTGATTTGCAAAACAACCTTTGCGTCGTTGCGGCTTTGCGACTTTGCGTTTATCCCGGCTTTGTTGCGTAATTGGTTTTTTAGCATGCAACTTGCTAAAAATAAGACATTTAACCACAGAGATCGCAGAGAACACAGAGATTAAAAAATTAAGGCGGATACTCCACAGATGCGTGTAGAGTATTTCTCTTGTTTTTTTTAATCTCTGTGTTCTCCGCGAGCTCTGTGGTTAAATATTTCGTTTTAAGAGTGTTAAATCGAAAAGTGAATTACGCAACAAAACCGTTTATCCCGTCTGCGGCCTTAAGGTGGACCCTAGATTTACAAAAAAATCTACTTTCCACTACAATCGCCTCCGATGAAACTTCTACTTTCCCTTTTCCTCCTTTTCGCTGCAGGCTGCCAGCAGTGTGGCCAGAAGTGTAGCAGGCAACAGACTCTTTCTCCTAAGCAGCACCTGCGTCTCAACATCCCCGCTGATCCTGTCACCTTTGATCCGCGCAAAGGGGGAGATATCATCTCCTCGATGGTCCATTTTTTGCTCTATGATGGGCTGACAAGGCTCAAAGCCGACGGGCAGGTTGAACTAGCACTTGCAGATAGGATCGATGTTTCAGAAGATGGGATGACTTATACCTTTCATTTACGCGAGGCTTACTGGTCAAATGGCGATCGCGTTACAGCGGTCGATTTTGAAAAATCGTGGAAAGCGATGCTCGATCCTCTGTTTCCAGCTCCCAATGCGCAACTTCTCTATCCGATCAAGAATGCCGAGCAGGCTAAAAGGGGGCTTATACCGCTCTCTGAGGTGGGGCTTTGGTCTTTGAATGAAAAGACCTTTGTTGTGCAACTGCAAGAGCCTACCCCCTATTTTCTCGAGCTCATTTCGTTTTGTGTCTTCTTCCCGGTCAATATCTCGATAGATCCTCTGTGGGAAAATCATATTGAGGAAAATTTGATCTGCAGCGGTCCTTTTCTTTTGAAAAAGTGGGATAGACAAAGCGAGCTTGTTCTGATGAAAAATCCTCACTTTCATCGCTCGAAAGGGATCTTGCTGGATGAGATTCATGTCAGTGTGGTGGCAAGTGAAACAACTGCTTTGCAGATGTATCAGAAGGGAGAGCTCGATATTCTCGGCAACCCCCTGATGTCACTGCCTACAGAAGCTCTTCCCGAGCTTGCCAAAAGTGGCGAGCTTCAAATTCGCCCTGTAGGAGCAACCACCTTTTGTAGCTTCAATGTGAATCGCTTCCCCTTTAATCACCCTAAGATGCGAAAAGCTTTTGCCTACGCGATCAATCGGCAAGAGATTGTGCAAAATATCACCCAACTTGCCGAAGAGCCAGCGCTTGGCATTGTGCCGATGACTGTAAAGAAGGGGGGACGCAGCGTCTTTTTCCAAGATGCGGATACAGTGCATGCAAGAGCCCTTTTTCAGGAGGCCCTCTCTGAGCTTGGCTTAAAAGAGACAGATCTTCCCACTCTCACCTACTATTATCAGACAGCTGAACTACATCACCAAGTGGCCCAGGCCCTCCAGCAGCAGTGGGAAAAAGCTCTAGGAGTGAAGGTCCAGCTCCAGAGCCTTCCACAGAAAACGCTCATGGATGTCCTTAAAACACGCGACTATCTCTTTGCACAGACCTATTGGATGGTGCAGTACAACGATCCGATGAATATCCTCGAAAGGTTCAAGTATCTGCACAATGTAAAGAACTATCCCGGTTGGGAAAATCCGCAGTTCATCGACTGTCTTGTTCGCTCGAATCGCGCCAAAGATCGAGAGACACGCCTTTCCATTATTGAAGAGGCTGAGCAGATCATGCTCGAGGAGATGCCGCTAGCTCCGATCTTCCACTGGAGCTCGGCCTTTGTC
>JABDDY010000030.1 GCA_013287365.1 Chlamydiota bacterium | reverse complement strand
CGCCTTAGCACTGGTTACAGTCGCCTACGCGGCCATGCTAAACCCTCTCTACGTCCCCCCCATCATCGCAGGAGTCTTAGCCATTACCCTTCCCACAGCTCTCTATGTTTTTGGGTACTGCATGGACAAGGCGGCACACTATGACAGGCATCTGAAACTCAACAACTCGATTCTAACCAAAATCAGTGGCCTGCCAACTAATGCTACTGAGTTGCGCACCCTTGTCGAAAACCTTGGTGTAGATACACGCACTCTTTCCGACCAAGATCTGACCACAATCACTCCAGCTATTGCTCGCGCTCAGGTGATGGGCGAGCTCGCCGAAAAAAGCAGGGTGAGCTTAGAACAGAGAAAACAAAAAGGAACATTCATCTGCACTATCGACGAGAAAGAGGTCACGGTCCCTGTAGCGCAAACAGCTCGTCTATCTGAGATCGACCCTGCAAACGCCACGGCTCTGCAAACACAATACAAAATTTCTGATTGGTACATTTCTGCCCTAGGAGAAGAAGAGATGCTGGAGCTTTGTCGCCGTATCGCCTTTGCCTACAGCTTGCATGTGCTTCAGTCTCCTCATGACGCAAGGTCAAGCACCGACTTTTGTCAGACTTACCTCTTTAACCGGCATGACAGGCTCCGCGTCATCAGCAGAGAGCGAGGAGACCCTCTCGCAGATATTTTTGTCAAAACAAAGGGTGTAGCCCCGCAGTCCTACACAATCGATCAGCTGAAGCAACTCTCTACAGCTGAAATTGCTGAGAGGCTTTTTGGATTGACTCTTGCGGCCCCCAAGTCTGATGACCTAGACGATGTAATATAGGAAAAAGATATGTCTATACAAGTACCCCCTTCCACAGGACAAGGAATTCTTAAAGGACAGGAAATTTCCTCAGCCTCTAAGCCTTCAATTCTAACCACATATGGGCAAAATGCCGGAGAGTCGAGCAGCATTACCTCCTCAAGCCCAGCGGAAACCTCCTGTTTCAGCTCGCTCTACAACACGATTGTAAATTTTTTAAAATCTATCTGGAACTTCATCTGGTGCTGTTGCCCAGCAGAATCGGAGACAAGTTCTACAGACAATACAAGCCCCACAGGAGTGCTGGAAACAAGTTCCGATTCAAGACAAGCCCCTGCGACATTTAGGGACCAAGCGAGGCTGAATTATTTAAGAGAGCAGCAAGTTCTGTCGGGCATGCAAAGAGAGGTCGTGATGGACGCCTGGAGAGACATGTTGCACACAGACCTCATGAACACAAGTGCAATGGCATCTAGCTCTAGACCTGCATCCTCGTCTTCTCGCTCAGGAGAGCCCCGAAGCAGAACATCCCAAGCACAAATGACTCCAAAGAGCAATGGGACACCTTATACCGTCGAGGAGCCAGATGATACGCCGCCTGCCAGTTCAACGAGTAATCCTCGCTCTGCTGAAGATACCTTCGACAAGACTTTCATAAGATTCCTTATAAACAAACAATATGGAGACGCTCTTCTTTTAACGGCTTCACTTCCCCCTCCTAAGCGCGAGATCTATCAAAAAAGAATCCAGATTCGTCAACAAACTGATTTCGCTGAGGATACCATTAAAGATGGCCGTATTGCAACAGCTATACTTTGCATCAACCTCGTTGAAAAAGGATCGTCTAAAGATGATCTATTGGTTAAACTCTTTAACAAACTCACTAGCGCACAAGCTGAGGAACTGATCACAACTATCGTAGATCTGCTCGATCAGTTTGACGATGATTGGAAAAGAGGAGATTCTCTACGTAAACTCACCAAAGCTTTTAAACTGTGGGATTCTTTTGACGAAAATTCCAATAGGGTAGAGTTAGCGGAAAAGCTCTATGAAGAGAAGCTCTACGGGGCAGCTGCTAAACTCATAGGTCCTGTTCCAAAAGATAATTGGGCCAGAGAGAGCTTAGCCGAAAAACTCGCCAAACACGTGATATAGGGGCTCACCCCAAACAGAGAATCTCATCCTGGAGTTTGCCAGAGACAACGACCTCTCCCTCTGGGGTAATGTAGAGATCGCACTCGAGTCTGACACCAAATTCCCCTGATAAATAGATGCCCGGCTCGACGGAAAAGCAGGTGGAGGCCAGCAAGGGTCTCTCATCAAGAGTTTCTAGGCTGTCGAGGTTGGCTCCTGGGCCGTGGACCTCTTCATCGATGTTGTGCCCTGTCCGGTGGAGAAAAAAGGCGCCGTAGCCTGCCTGCTCGATCACAGAGCGGCACGCTCTATCAGCATCGCAACCGCGCACCTCTTGCCCTTTTGCAAAGGCCTCACAGACACAGGCAATGGCTGCCTCTTGCGCTCTTCTAACAATAGCAAAAATTTCCGCCTGGCGCGGCAAGGGTTTTTTGGCCAGACAAGCCACCCTGGTAAAATCGGCATAGACAGCCCCCTCTGCTTTCTTTTTACAGCCAAGATCGATGAGCAAAAAATCGCCTGGTCGAATCGGAACGCTTCTCTCTTTGGAGGGGGAAAAATGGGGATCGGCGCTATGAGGGCCCACCGCACAGATGGGCTCCCAGTTTGTGCAAAACCCCGCCTCATCAAATCTCTGCAGGATCAGTTGCTGGAGGCTGTATTCGGTTAGTTGCTTGCCTTCCCTCAACTGTTGCCACACCTCTTCAAGGGTCTTTTCCACGCACTCTGCTGCCGCAAGGTGGGTCTGCCACTTATGCGCATTCCAGGTCGCTGTAAAGGGCTGCAGAAGAGAGGCAGAGCTTACCACCTTTGCTCCAAAAGAGCGAATGAGCTCTACTGTGCCCGCATCCACCTTGGAAATGGAAGGAAGGGAGGTAGAATACTCCATGGCAATAACCGGATTGCCTTTTAGGATCTGCCTGAGCTGGGCATGGAGCTCTTCCCATTTTAGGTAGCTTCTTTTCTCCCCGGGCAAGCTGTCCAAAACTTGGAGCTCAATGGCATGCACCAGTTTTACAGGAGTTCCGTTTGCAGGGACCCAGTAAAAAAAGCGGCGGGTCAGGTGCTTGTCTAGTCCAATTCCGAGTAAATGGCGAGAGAGGGGGTTATTGCCCTGAAAATCGTAAAAGAGCCAGCCATCTAGACGAGAGCTTTGTAGAGATTTTTGCAGAGATTCTATTTGGATAGACATTGGATAATCGCCGATGCTGCAATCACGCGCAGCGCTTGAAAGGGTTCATTTAAAATACTGAGCAAAAAAGGAATGGTTGTCATATCGCCACTATTGGCTAGGGCCTCTAAGATCCGGATCTTCATTTCTCGCTCGACTTTGGGGTAGGCCTCTTGCAATGTTTTAAGAGCTTCTGGATCGCTGCCCATCAGAGCTAAGAGCAGCGCCGCTTGGATGCGCACCTTCTCTTCGGGATCTTTCAAAAGCTGCCGAATGAGGGCAATAGATTCTTCGTCTCCCTCTGTGACAAGGGTCATCGCAGCGGATCCCGTCACTCCCCAGCTATGCGACTGCAAAAACTCCTTCATCGCGCTAAGGGCTTGGTGGTACTGCAGGATGCAGAGAACCGAGAGAATCTCCAGGCGTGTGAGCTGATCGACAACGCTGGGGTAATTGGGCGTCTCCGGAGTATGAGAAACCAGGCTCGGGCTTAAAGTCCGAAAAAGAGGGTTTATGCTGCTATCCCACATCCATAGCTGCTCCTGACTCTGCTTCAGTGCCCGCTCTAGAAAAGCACATGCTTTTTCGCTACAGCGGCGCTGGCCAATCAGCCCAAGGGCTAGATTTGTTGTGACATAAGGGTCTTGCCGCAGATGAGCAAAGGCAGGGAGTGTCAAAATCTCCTCAGCCAGATCCGCTCCTCTCTCTCCTGCAGCACCAATGGCTGCGGAAGAGAGTCTTTGCCAGTTACGGTCCGAATCCAAAAGCCACTCTTTGAGGAGCTGTTTACCTATAGGGTGTCCCTGTACAAGAGCTGCATAGGCCGCTGTAATCGCCACTTCAGGCGCATGGTCCTTGCAGAGCTTTTCCCACTTGTCCTCAGGCAGGGCGACATCCAGGAGCACAAAGGTGTTGATGGCACTTAAGCGCACATTGGGAGAGGGATCGGAAAGAAGAGGCTCCAGATCTTTGAGCTCCTCTTTTAGATCGAGATGCTGAGCGATCTGGCAAGAGAGCTCGCGGAGCCCCGCGCGATTGGAGTGGGTGAGCGCCTGCCACTCCTCTTTTTCTATCCCCTCATACATCCCCACTAAGGCCACAATTGCAGCTGCTTTTTCCTGAACAAGAGTTTTTCGATGAGCGATGATCTCTTTCAAAAGAGGCTTCTGCTCACGCATTTGCAACTTACCAATTGCTTTGATCACCTCCAGGCGAACGGTCCAGACCTTTTCTTCTTTGAGAAGGCGTGCAAGCTCCTGGCGCAGCGGCAAGTCCCCATATTCAGCAGACAGCATAACGGCAACCGAGCGCAGAGGAACGCTTGAGCTAGTAAGCGCGCTTTGAAGCAGGACAATAGCGCTTGCATCGCGCGTGATGGCAGCTCCCACAAGTGAAAAGAGTTTGATGAGCTGCTGCTGCGATTTTGTCCCTTTTTTGATTACAGCCCAGGCCAGCGTTTCTAAAGCTGTCCGATCCGAGAGAAGCTGCTCATGTTTGCAAGCACTCTCGTTCCATTTTTCAAACGCCTCAATTTCATTTCCGCTCTGACAGAGCGCTTGGAGAAGAGCCAGGGTAAGGATTTGCGAATCGGGGAATCGCTTGAGAGCCGACTCTGCCTCTTGTCTCGCTGTCTGTACATCTTCAATCAGCAGATGGGCATGGACTCTTTTGGCTAAAGCGGTCTCTTCAGAGGCAACCAAAGAAGCGCTAATGGAGCAGAAAAACCAGAATTTCTTCATCCCAATGTATGCAATCTTCTTCCACCGAGAAGGTGAAAATGGAGATGAAAAATGATCTGTCCCGCCTCGCTGCCGCTATTGGTTACTAGCCTATATCCATCGGTAATATCAAACTCCTCGGCCAGTTTCTGCGCCACGCGGACAACGGCGCCAAGAAGAGGATAATCCTCAGGCTGCAGAGCTTGGAGATTTGGGATCTCTTTCTTCGGAACAATGAGAATATGGACAGGAGCTGCTGGAGCAATGTCTTTGAACGCAATGATCTGCTCATCTTCAAAGACCTTCTCGCAAGGCAGCTCTCCGCGGATGATTTTGGTAAATAGGCTACTCATGGCGTTTCATCACAGTATCGAGCGCTCGAAGGGCATCCTCCTTTGTCTCCCAAACGGAGATGAAACGCCCTTTATGGCAAAAAATAGCTCCAGTAATCCCTGACACTTTTTTTAGCTCATCATCGCGCAGTCCTGCCCACTCCTTGGGAAGGGGGCATCTCACGCGCATCTTGTTTTCACGACTCGGTGGGATCCCGCGCAATTTCCAGTGTCCTTCGGACGGCATGATGACAAAAAGCGCCGGGTGCTCCTCCCCGCCCAAATCAAAGAAATTCTCCTGCCAAGGCAGCGCCTCTTCAAAAAGCAAATAAAGGCTACCGCTTTTCATCGCAGAGGCGACCTCTTCCTTGCACTCTTGGATGTACTGGAAGCGCTGGATGAGCCGTCTAAAATGGCCGATCGCAAAATCGAGCGCCTCCTCAAAGGCTCTGTTTTGCACCGCGTGCGAAACGCTATACTGAGGAGGCACAAAGTTGGCGATGATATGCGAAAAGGTAGCCACTCCATCTTGCTGCACACTTCTGCCATTATCGTGAGCATCGATCCCGAGAATCACCGAGTGGTTCACAAACTGGTAGGTGGGCTGATCGATGAGCTTTTGGCTGGCCAGATAGAGCCAGATCATCCCCGCGCTTGCAAGATCTCCCTTGTACTCTACCTGATGGTGATCAAACCGTTTGCTTGCAGGATCATAGACCCCCCCGACATCGCACACATATTCACACTGGGCCAAAGTCTGTGGATCGCGCGACCGGATGATTTTTGAGCGCTCGATCCGATCAAACACCAGAAGAAGTGCGCAAGCAGAAACCTCATCTGCATGAAACGTTCCATCGTGAGTGCCAAAACTTTTTAAAATCATAGCGATGAGGACAAGAGCTTATGTTAACTTTTTCACAAATTATGATTCAACTAGTGAACTTATGCCCATGAGCGGTCACGAGACAATACAGCCTTCTCTTTTTTCAGGAAAATTAGTTTTCAGCCATTCCGCAACCACGGTTTGATGATTTTGTATCGCAGTGTGATAGGGGGTTCCTCCAAGCGATTTGCATTTGACAAGAGGCTGTTGAGCATCTTTAGAACAAATCCATTGTACCATTGCTAAGTGACCGTCTTGAGCAGCTTCATGAAGAGGAGTCTCGCCATCGTTTCTAAACTTCCCGAGTAAAGAGGGGTCTTTTTTGCAAAGCCACTCTGCCATCTCCACATGACCACCTCGAGCAGCATCATGAAGCGGAGTCCAGCCATCGTTTTTAAACTTCCCGAGCAAAGAGGGGTCTTTTTCGCAGAGCCACTTCGCTATTTCCACATGACCACCATAAGCAGCTGCGTGAAGCGGGGTCCTGCCGTCGCTAGTAAACTTTCCGAGCAAAGAAGGATCTTTTTCGTAAAGCCACCTCGCCATCTCCAGGTGACCACCATGAGCAGCTGCATGAAGCGGAGTCCGCCCAAAGCTAAACTCTCCGAGCAGAGAGGGATTTTTTTCGCAGAGCCACCTCGCCATCTCCACATGACCATAACAAGCAGCTACACAAAGCGGAGTTTCGCCTTGGTATCCCAACCTTCCGAGAAGAGAGGGATCTTTTTTATAGACCCACTCTGCCATTTCCACCTGACCACCTTGAGCAGCTGCATGAAGCGGAGTCAAGCCATGGTGTCCAAACCTTCCGAGAAGAGAGGGCTCTTTTTTATAGACCCACTCTGCCATCTCCACTTGACCACACAAAACAGCTGCATGGAGCGGAGTTTCGCCATTGCTATTAAACTTTCCGAGTAAGGAAGGATCTTTTTCACAAAGCCACTTTGCCATCTCCACCTGACCACCTCGAGCAGCTGCATGAAGCGGAGTTGTGCCATAGTTCGTAAACTTCCCTAGCAAAGAAGGATCTTTTTCGCAAAGCCACTCTGCCATCTCCACTTGACCACCTTGGGCAGCTGCATGAAGCGGCGTCAAGCCATCTTTCTTTCTAAACTTGCCAAGCAAAGAGGAGTCTTTTTCGCAAAGCGATTTTGCTAAATCTAAGTTTCCCACGGAACATATCAAAATAAATGGGGTTGAGCCAAGTTTACTAACTTCCTTTTCAAGAAGCTCTGGGTGTTTCCTATAAAGATACTTCAGCGCCTCTGCCTGCTGATAAAAAGAATCATCCTGATCGAAAATAAGCGAGAGATTTTTGGCTAAGTAAGAGTCAAAAGCTGGAAGAGTGTGTAAATCGCTCGTCTCATTTAGGCATTGAAATCCAAGCCTGAGGCTTTCTTTTGGCGAAGAGTCGGTCGAAGCTTCATAAAGAGCTTCAAAAAAAGGGGGAATAGCCTGAGGAGTAGATTGAAAGATGATCCCGCATAAAAAGGCCAAAGTCTGACGATACTGAGAGTTATTTCTATGAGCTAAAATAAACTCCTTCTGCTGCTCCCAACCTCTATTTGCAAAAGTGTAAGCGATCAAGTACTCCTGAAAGCTCAAGTGGAGAAAAGCATAGCTATTGCCCTCTTCCAGCTCTTTGAGGAGTCCTGTTGTTATAAGATCCTCTTTTGCACAGGAAGAGCTCTTGATGCTCTCCTCTAATTTTTGCTTAGAGACAATCAACTGGTTGCTCGAAAGACTGTGATGGGCAATCTGTCCGAAAAGTAACAAGATTTCCTGCGGATTAGAGATCTTGAACTTTCTGCTATTCCAAAGAACCAACTGATCGACCATCTGCTTATAAAGGCCTGTTAAACTAGATGCAAACCCTTCGCTCTTTTGCTTCCAGAGAGAGCAGAACATTTGGAGCTGCAGGGGGATATGCGCTAGATCGAATAAATTTCTGTTTTTTCGAATGAATTGCAGAAAAGGCAAAGGATGTTTTTTCTCTTTACCCAGTGAGAAAAATAGCTTTGCGTACTCTTCAATGTGACCATCTGAAAATCCCATATTCTCAACCCTGAGAGTAAACTGAGGGTTTAGGTCGTCTGTCGTTCCAGGACGAGAGGTTAAAAGGAGCTTATATCCCTTTTCTTTGACCAGTTCAGCCATGACCTTTTTGAGCGATGCAGAGGCTTCATCATATCCATCGAGTAGGATCAAGCTTTTTGATCGATTGTTTTTGACCAGATCTAACACTTGTACAGGAGTAAGGTCCTCTTGAAAAATCAATTGAGAAAGAACGCTTGCGAGGAATAGATCTAAATCATCTACAGGCAACTCTTTAGAGTCTAATTGTCTCAAAGGGAGCCAATAAACAGCATCAAACTGATCATTCCACAATCTTCCCGATGCCCAATCATGAGCGATTTTTTGGCAGATCGTGCTTTTACCCGTCCCCGCTTGCCCCGTAAGGAGGATTTTCTCATTAGGTTGATTGGAGTGGAAGAGCTCTTCTAGTTTTAAGAAGCACATTTTAGGTCCAAGGGAGAGCCAACTGCCCATCGAAGAGTTGTCCTTGTCTGGATCGACTTTTTCTTCCTTGGCAATACGCAGATGTGTGAAGAGCTCTCGAATCGGGAAGGTTTCCTCTGTCATGGGCAGAGAGAGCTCTCCCCATTTATCGATGTAGTGGACACGGATGAGCCCTTCAGGACGGAGCTGTTTAAATTGCTTTAAATCAGCAGCATAAATTTTTAGCTGGAGTTTCATCCACTCAGTCATCTCTGCTTGCAAACTGCGAGCAACCTCTTTAGGGATACATTCCGTTTCGCTGCGATTAAAAGCCTCTTCGCGGTAAAAGAGAAAATGGAGCACTTCTTTTGATTGCAGATAGCGGGTGGCATTAAAGAGTGTCGACAGGAATTCCTCCTGTTGAGAAGGGGTAAGGTCTGCCCAAATGATTGCTGTTTCTCTACTGTGGTTAGCTGTTTGCAGATCGCGCAAATCTGCTACTTGCCAAGCGGAATGGCCGATACATTCTTGAGTGTTAATGACCCAATTGATCGAAATTTTTTCCAGTTTCGGATCGCGGATGAATTTAAAAGACTCTCCCGGGTCTATTTTAGCGGCTTCTGCAAATTCAATCCCCTGAGCATCTCTTTTCAAAATAAAGCCGGCGTTCCCTCCCACTCCTCCCAAGAGATCTGTATCGGCAAGGCATCTGCCGACAGCCAACAAGCTCATTATACCCTTTAAAGGAATAGACTTCCCTCCTGGAGTCAGAATGGCTTCAGGAGGGCGGTGATGGCGTCTGATGAACTCCATGAAAGTAATCACCTCACCTCCATCTTCTGTTTTGGTTTTTTCAAAGTCTTGATAATCCTCTTCAAAACGAGACATGATCCTCAAAGAGTCTTGTATCCCTTGGGACACCCATTCAATAGCGAGAAAATGGGTAGTAGTAAACTGATCCATAATGCGCTGCTGGGACAAACGAGTTTTGGGAACAAAGAAAAGGTCTCTTCCGAGTTCTTGATAGAGATCGTAGGCCAGTTTTTCGCGAATCGTATCGAAATTGAGCTCTTTCTTAGCGCGTCTTCGAATAGTGAGTGGATCGTTACGCAAAATCCCTGTAGGCATGCCTACTTTTCCAATCCATTTGTGCTCAGATTTTTTAAAGATTGTTCCTAAGGCACTTCCTTTTGTTTTTTCTGCTACAGCGACGAAAAGAAGCGGTTTGTCGTTTTTTCCCGTATAGATGCGGAAAATCTGTCTTTGGTGGGTTTTGATCCCTAGAACCGTGATCGGTTCTAGATTCACGAAAAAAGGCTTGCGTTCGATCGTCATAACTGACTCCCTGTTAAAAAGGTGCAAAAACTAGCCTAAGAGGATATCCGAGAGTTTCTATTGATTAAACTGCTTTTTTTCTGTAGATTCGATATAAGGGCCTGTCAATGGAAAGTTATTTATCCTCAGATCTTTACGACCTCGTCTCCCCCGATGGCAAGATCACAAGCATTGTGAAAAGTAGCGAGGAGAGCAAAGTCGTCCTCGTGAAAATAACTGACATTTCTCCTGCATTTGTTGGGTTTAAGATCGATGCAGAATTTGTCGAGTTCAACCTCAAGAGCACCCTCGCTCAGCTGGGACTAAATGGCCTCGGGGTCGACTATGAGCTCGATCTGAAAAGCTGCTCTGCGCAGGTCCAAGTGAAGCTTGAGGCCCTCGATCCCTTGGGAAAAAAGCTGCTCTGCCTCATCGAGGAGGGAGACTACATCGGCAAACTCTTTGCGGCAGATCCAAGAAGACGGGTGCGCGATCCCGACTACTTGTTTCGGATGCTCGGCCGCTCAGATCGGGAAGGCCATCCCCTTCTCTCTCTGGGAGGTCTGCAAGGCAGTAAAAACCTCATCTTGGAAAAAACAGAGGGGCGCACAGTGGCTTTTCTCTCTCTCAAAGAGGGAGTCCTTGAATATGAACCTTCAATCGAAGGGTTTCTGCCCACCCTTGAAAAGACCTTAAAATTTCCCTACATGAAGATGCGACGGCTTGTCGCTTTGCACCAAAAATGGGTAGCGGGCGCCGAGAGAAAGGTGGTCCCCGGCAAGCTTCTGGTTGTCCGCACGCTTCCCTTGCATGTTCGCACCGTCTTTGCCAAGGTCATCCAAGAGCTTTTGCCCGATGGCTTTTTTCATACGGCAGCAAACGTTTTAGAGCCAGATACCAAAGCCTCGGGAGATATCTATGAGCTATTTGGAAACTCTCCCCATGAACTGCGCGATATCCCTCTCGAATTTTATACGCTAGAGCCGCATAGGGAGCATATCTTTTTTGCCGACCGCGATCAGCTCAAGCAGTCACTCGATGACCCCAAAAAGATCTTCCAAGCCTTTGATACGGCCCCCAAAACCTCGAGTGTCCGCAGCTCCATTTTCATCGTCAAGGGCGAGCAGCTCTCCAATTTGAAAACAGAAGACTGGATCGCTCGCCAGGTGCATACAAGCGAGTTCCCAGGTCTTTTGCATCCCGATCGCCAGTCGCACCTTGTTCAGCAGTACATCGAGCAGCAACCCTCCTACCCCTTTCTCAAAGCGATCGAAAGAGGACTCATTGTCAGCCAAGGGGTGCTCTTTTCCCGTTATCTCCCCTCGCCTCTCATGAAGAAAATGCTCCTTGGAGACCTTGTGCAACTCTGCTTAAAAGGGCTCTACTTTCAATCTCCCTCGCAGGCCTATGGGGACTATTTCTCCCACGAAGATCGCTCTCTTCTCTTCGACCTGGCCAAATTTGCGATCCCTGTCTTTTGGGCCGATCTTTTGAGCGGAAAAATCTTAAAATTTGTTCCTAAGCCAAACAAAGATACGGGGATGTTTGTTCCCCTCGATCAGATCGATGCCTTCATTCAGGCCACCTCTTTTGGCATCTACGGATCCAATCTTCTCGAGCTCCCCTTTGAAGAGGAGCTGGTCCATCTTCTCGAGGGCTTGCAGACTTTGAAACAAAAGACAAGCCATCCTCTGCTCAATCCAGAAACTCCCCTAGCTCTTATCACAGGAGGCGGGCCTGGGGTGATGGAGATGGGAAACAAAGCGGCAAAAAGAGCAGGAGTGCTCTCCTGTGCCAACATCGTCGATTTTAGAGCCCCACCTGGCCATATCGTCCGCGAGCAGACCCAAAATCCCTACATTGACATCAAGATGACCTATCGTCTCGATAAACTGGTCGAGCGCCAGGGCGAGTTCAACCTCGACTTTCCCATTTTCCTCATGGGAGGAATCGGGACAGACTTTGAATTGGGTCTTGAGGAGATCCGCCATAAAATCGGCATCTCTCCCGATGCTCCTGTCCTCCTTTTTGGCTCTCCCGATTACTGGAGACAGAAAATCTCCCCCCGTTTCCAGTGCAATTTAGAGAGCGGCACCATTGAGGGCTCGCAGTGGATCAGCAACTGCTTCTACTGCATCCAAAATGCGCGTGAAGGTCTTAAAGTCTACGAGCGCTACTTCACCGGCACGCTGCCGATTGGCAAGCAAGGGCCCGTTTACAAAGAGGGATTTATCTTGGCAGAAAAAATTTAAGAGTTTGGGGCCTTGGGTAGCTGTGAGAGTGTCGTAATTAAAAATATTCTTGGTTTACTTATTTAAGAGCACTTTTTCTTTAGCTTCTTCGTAAATGTTCACCACCCCTCTCGCCCTCGGCTAACGCCTCGGTCGGTTCCATCGCTTTGTAACGGCCTAATCTTATTCCTTTTCAGGCGTTCTCTTGGCCGTTACGAAACGACGGCTTTTTACCTTTCAGAGTTAGATTCCCAGGGATTCTTGGATAAACGGAGCTGGCTCTTTGCGGTAATAAGACCTTACCGCTTCTTCTAAGAACCTTATCCACTCCATAGAGGTCTTTAACTAGGGTAATGGCTTCTCGTTTGGCAAGGTGGAAGCGTCCTGTTAGACAAGCTACAAAGGCCATGAGTTTAGGCCCAAATGCAGAGAGAGGAACGCCTTGGGGGAGCTCTGCTACGCTGCGCTCCCCACAGCTCTTACACAGATACTTGAAGCAGTTAAATTGGGTAATGATGGCCTTGACAACGGGAAGCTCCGCTTGTTGCCAGATGAAGGGCTTGTCAAGTCGCTCTAAGTTTTTTGAGTTGGAATGGGGGCAATATTGCCTTTCGCACTGGATGTGCTGATCGATTTGTTCTGGAGGATAAGGAGCTCGAGCTTTACCTGCATGGGCTGGTCTCTTTTTTCCCTCTTTGTCATTGGGGGTATTGCCTTTCTGATCAGAGGAGGGAGGCTTAGAGCTGTTGCTCGAATTTTTGCTCAGCTTACTTTCAAGTTCGGCAATGCGCTCGAGGGCTTTTCTCAAAAGCTCTTCGAGCATCTTGTTTCTCTGTTCGAGTATCTTGATCTCTGGTCGGGTAAGAAAGTCGCGTTGCCGCGACTCCCTCCCCTAAGAACCGGACGGGCGAGTTTCCCCGCATCCGGCTCAGGCACTTTTAAGACCCCTTTAGGGTCCGGCGCTTAAATGCTTTTGCTTTAAGAGCCTTCACGATACGTGCCTGTATTCTTTTGCACAGTCTTCTCTGCTTGTTTCCAGTTTGCTAGAAACAGCCATTCGATTGTCCTGCAAGGATTCGCGTCGACAGCTTGCGCTGTCATCATACACTTTGCCTGTTTTGCATAAGTTTTACAGGTTTCTCCTGATAAAGCACCAGATGGAAGTGGGCTCGCTTTCGCGTGGGAAATAATCCCTATCCCTACTGTTACCGCAGGGCATTAGCTTTCTCCATCATCCTTTACCCCTACTCTTATCGTCTCTTCTTACGAAGAGATTTCCCTTGCAGGAAGAGTCTGGGCTTACCACGTTCCGCACAGATTCTATTTGAAAGGTTAGGCCTCATCCCTACACCGGCAGCGCGTCATCTGCGGATTCGGACTAGAAACTCGAATCTCTTGGCTGCATACCATTTTGGTCAAAGCCTATCAGCACTTTTGGCTTTTTTGAAGTAACGATGCTTATGGTGATTTACTTATATTGGCCCTACTTTCTCTCTAGCTCCTCTCGCCCATAGTGCTTAGGGCAGAGGCTACATTGTCCCAAGAGCTCGGCACCTCCGAATTACTTCAGACGCACCTCCTGGTAGCTTCACAAAGCAGAATTTGTGGTTGTTGTTTTGCAGCAACAAGAATCTGTGCGACCTCGTGTCGCACTTCTAGTTCTTCATAGGAAGGCTTCATGGAATGGTGATTATAGATCAAAATAAAAAAATACGCTCGAGAAATTTTACTTGAGGGATTAAAAAGCCGTCGTTTTGTAACGGCGAGGAAAACGCCTGAAAAGGAATGAGATTAGGCCGTTATAAAGCGACGGAACCGACCGAGGCGTTCCACAATGGTACGCCATGTCCAAACATCATCTAACCCTTCCCGTACCCCGTGACCGATTAAGGAACCGCTGGCTCCAAGAGGTTAAACTTGACAAATTAAATTTCTGGGATTACGCTGGGCGATGTTAATTTAACAGGAAGGTCAATATGGCGACTTCAGTGGGTATTTTTGCTAATAAATTTATAACCAACTTCTTTCAAAGGTCTCGTCATCAAATGGTCGGGGCCCAGTCAAGAAATTTTTTTCTCTCTCGAATTCATGAACGAAATCCTTTTGTAGGACCTCCTGAACTTCCTTTTCCTGGAACAACTCTCTACAATGAAAATCTCTCGCGACTGAACAACCCTGAGTTTTTAAAGCAAGCATCTGGTCGATCACAACTAAGTACCTACAATACTGCTGCAACACAAAAATTTCTACTTGAAGCAATAGAGAAGATTAAGGATCAAAACTCTCAGCTCCTTAATGAAATGCACAGACTCAATCAAAGAGTTCAGCAACTCGAAAGTAGGCTAGAAAGACCATGATTCTTGTAGCAAGAGCTGCAGGGGAAAGATATTTTCCCCTGCAGCTCTTACTACAATAAACCTTCCCTTCGTCATGAGAGCTTGATCTATGCGCTCTGTGTCCTTTTGCAGTGCTCCTTGAATACGATACTTCTGATTCAGGGGTTTCATTAAGACGGGGCCTTCCTCAGTCTATGCAATCAGCCTATGTGTTAATGAGAACTCACATCTACAATAAAGCGATGGGGCTTTGCCTTTTGTTCTTGGGTACTCTCAGGGAGTTTTTTCAATATACGGTCTAATCTTCCCCCGAATTCATTGTATGAATTAAATTTTCTCTCGGCTTCACTGATTACTACTCCAGCAACATATTCTTCTGTCGTTGATGGTTTGGCGCTTTCTGGATAAGCAAGCACGATTTTTTTCCGCAAAAGATGAATCCCTGCTTTAGCAAGATCTTGATAACTTTTTATTTGACTCGAAACGGATTCCGATAATTGTTTAGCTTTATTGATGAGCTCCTGTTCAACTTCTCTCTCCATTTGTTTGTACTCATCAAACAAAAAATCTATCCTACTATTTGTAGAGATATTCGCATTGTTATACAAATAACCGCTCATTTTTACCTCTTTTTTCCTAATTCACCGCCTCTTCCTACATAAAAAAGATCAAATTCCTTCTGTGCATCCTTGGCAACAGAATAGATGATCT
>JABDDY010000029.1 GCA_013287365.1 Chlamydiota bacterium | reverse complement strand
GGGCCGTAGGAGGAGGGAATCTGCTCGGTATAGAGCGTCTCTTGCTCGGAAACGATACCGGTGAGCTGTCCCAAGGCATTGTGCACGAGGAAAACAGAGGAATCTGTTTCATCGCTAACGGCATCACATGTGTTCGGGCCATAGATTTTCCAGTAGGTTTTGGCTCCTTGTTGGACACCAATCTCTTGAAACTCGCTTTCGGGGTCATAGAAAGAAGTAGTGACAAGTGGTTGGCTTTGATCAGGCGTATAGCGAGTTTGCAGCCGCCTTCCGAGCGCGTCATAGGAGGCTTCCCAGGCAAATTGTGGATCGGCAACCTTAACAAGTCTTCCCCAAGAGTCCCATTCAAACTGTCTCTGGTTTTGGGCAATGACCTGACCCATTTGGTCGTAGGAGGTTTCGAGTAGGGTTTGATCTGCGATTTCCTTAGTGATTTTACCAAAAGCATCTAGTCCCTCTTGCGGCACTTGTCTAGAGGGGCCGTTTGTGCGTACGCCTGTGCCGATGAGGCCAAAATCAAATTCATAATTCTCCTCACCCGCGGATTGTAAATATCCAAGAGAGTTGTAGCTAAACGTTTTTTGCTGCCTACTCGAGGAGTAGAGGGCCAATTTGCCAGTGGGGTACCAGCTTAAGGTTTCTGGGATAGAGCTGCCCGGTAAGGTGGTGTAGACTGTTTCGGGTAGGCCGGAGGGAGTGTAGTCTGTAACTGTCTCAGTCAGTGGGCTGGTTTTGCAGATGAGGGCCCCGCTCTGATCATAGAGATAGGAAAGATTGCAGTTTGGCGCTTGCATTTGGATGAGGCGGCCATTTTCGTAGGTAAACTGGCGCTCATGCTCGCCAATTTGGAGCGAACGAGAAGAGTGGGTCCAAGTTTGCTGGGTTTGTGAGAGGAGGGAAGAATTGAGATAAATCGCTTCTGAAATCAGTCGACCCTCTGCATCATAAGCGCGCTCGATTTTAGAGTGTTCTTGGCGAGGGCTATATACCCAGCTGGAAAGCCACGATAGGTTTTCTGTTGTAACTTGCTCTGCAGAGGCAAGGAGTCCGCGCGGATCATAGACGAAAGTGCGTTTCGATTTGTCGATGGTTTCTTCAATGAGCTGGCCTTTTGAGTCGTAGAGGTAAGAGCGGACGCGCTCTAAGGGGTCTTTTGCTGCTGAGAGGTATCCGTCTGTGTAAGTATATTCCCAGTGCTGGGAGGTTTGTCCTTGGGCTTGAAGCTGCTCGGACCATTTTCTGCCCATAGCGTCGTAGGAGGCTTGCCAGATGACGTTGTTTGGAAGTTGATACTCCGTTAGGTTTGAGTCTAGGTCATAGCTGTATCTGATGACACTGCCATCGGGCAGCTCTTTTTGCGTGAGACGTCTGAGTCCATCGAAGGTCTGCTGTGTTGTTTTACCCTCGCCATCGATGAGTGCGATGCAATTTCCCAAAACATCATATTCATAAATTGTCGTTATATCGCCCACTTGCACTTTGATCGGAAGCCCAAGGCCATTTTTCCAGGTGGTGGTGACAATTTCTCCTTGAACGATTTCTTCGACGTCTGTTTTAGGGTCATAGCGATAGGAAGCGCTCTCACTGAGCTGACCCTTTGCATCAAAGGTTTCTGATTCGACGACCCGTCCCGCTTCAAAGCATTGCGCTCTTATTTCTTTACTGGGGAGGGTGCAGATGATGAGGTTGTCCCTGTAACAATAGGTCGTTTGCTCACCGCTTGGAGAGGTTTCTATTTTGAGGCGATTTAAGCCGTCATAGGTTTTTTCTGTGGTATAGCCTGCTGCGTCGGTGAAGCGGATGAGGTTGCCGCGCGCATCGAACTGCTGAATTTCTTTGGTTTGTGTCTCTAGATGGGTGCGAATGACAGAATGGTTCTCGTCGTCGTAGTGAATGTCCCAGCTAATGTTATTTTTAGTTTCTCGAATCGGGCGGCCAAAAAAATCGTAGATCAGAGAACTTTGCGTCCCGTCGGGGTAACTCTCTTCCTTGAGCAAACCATTCGTAGTGTATAAGCGCGTGGTTTTAGCTCCAGAGGGTGAGGTGACAGAGGCGACAAGACCACCTGGCTCATAGGTGAAAAGAGTCGAGAGTCCTTCTTTGGTCTCTCGCACCACTTTTCCTACAGCATCAAAATCCCTATAGGTGGTGTAGCCGAGGGGATTCACTTCTTCAATCAAGTACCCACGAGAGTCATATTCGTACAGAGTATAGGCAGTAGCCTCATTGAACGTGTACCCAGAAGCTTTGAGCTGTCCAGAGCCATTGTAGTCGAGAAAAACGCTGTTTTGGGGATTAGCTGTTTGTTTCCATATAGGCTGGCCACTGAGGTTGTAGCGGAAGTATTGGGCAGAGAGTAGGGTTTTCGAGCGAGACAAAACCTCTGCTTGCAGGGGGTTGCCCATGATGTCGTAATCGGTGAGCTCTATGCGATCAGAGGTGACAAGCTCCGTGCATTGTCCTTGTGGGCTATAGGCGTAGAAAGTAACGACCTCTGGGTCATCTGTGCCGGTCAACTGGCTTTTTTTAATCGGTAGTCCACGCGCATTATACTCCCAGAGCGTAATCGATCCGGAGTTGTCTTCTTTTGTGAGTTGACCCAGCTCATTGTATTCTAGATCCAGGTAGGAGACGAGGGTGCCTTTGCAGGTTTTCTCGATTCTTTTGGGTAAATAGGGGAAGCGAGAATCGTAGATCGTAACTGTCTTTTGGTCTAAAACCTCTTGCTGTGTGCAGAGATTCTCTCCATTGTAGGTGAGTTTTTTAAGAGCAGAAGACTCCCCCTTTCCTGTTAAATCGGCTCCCTGAAACCTAATCTCCACAGGGTTGCCTCTTGGGTCATAGAGGGTATAGGTGGTCAGGCCCCGCTTATCCGTTATAGCTTTTAAACTTCTGGGAGCGCTGCCAGCCCCTTGCCACTCTTCAATTTGCCCCGTTTTGGCATTGAACCAGCTCTTGTCGTCTATGAACCAGGACTGGAGCGTTTCGTAACCCAAGGGATCGGTGATTTTATAGATCTGTTTATCAAAGAGCTGATAGATGGTTTTACCGCCTCCTGCATCAGTGACCGTTGTCACGCCCTCGGCATAGTCAAAAATGGCGGTAGGAATGAGGGCTTGCTGCAAACCCGTAGGAGAGCGTTGCTCCTTGACTTTACCCTCTTTGTAGACATTTTCTAAGAGTCTTCCATCAGGTTTAGTTTCTGCAATGATGCGATGGGCTCTGTCATATTCGTAGGTCACAGTAGCTGTGTTTGGCAAAGTGACCTTAACCAGATCCCCTTGAGCATTGTACTGGTAAGATATTCGTCTTCCGTCTTTGGCGTAAATTTCGGAGATTTTGCCTTCGTGGTTGTACAATAAATTGCAAAAATCCCCACTGGAACTCTCGATTTGGGAGAGGCGGTTTTCTCTATAAACAAAGGTCAGGGTGTTGCCACTGGCGTTGACCCATTTTCTGAGGAGCCCCTTTTCAAAAAAGCGTTTCGATCCCTCTGGCCCATACAAAACATCGTTTTCGATGTAGGCGTGGAAGGGATTGTTCTTTGAGTTAAAATTCCAAAGATCGGGATTGTCTTCGAGAGAGACTTCCCACCTAGAACGATTCGGATTGTAAGAGTAGACAATAACGGTGCCGTCTGCTTCGGCAGCATAGAGCTTGCCCTCTTGTTCGATTAAAAAGGGATTTAGGCTGAGCTTCCACCCGCAGCCAAAGTCTCCAACGAGGGGGTTTTGGCTATTGTAATTGCGTCGTATCTCTAAAGGGAAAGACCCTGGCAGGACAAGATCCACTTCATCGACATAAAAAGCCCCTGTCACGACATCGACAGGGTCGCCTACTTTATTTAAAAGGGGTTTGTGATCGGGGCGAACATCGGAGCTCCAGGTGGTGATGCCAGGCTGGGATTCTAGAGCTCCTGTGCTGGGGAAGAGGGAAGGGACTTGCAACTTATAGCTATTTTGTCCTGGGACAAGCTGCCACTGCTGGATGGCAAGGGGAGTAAAATAGCTGCTCGGCAAGGGGGCGCCCAAGCCGCCGTGCAGAATGAGGTTGTCGTCCGAGATGAGGGCCATTAATTCTAGGGGATGAAAGAGAAGGGTCCCCATTTCTTGATAGGAGTGATCTTGGCCAAAGATGGGGCCTGGGGTCATGTAGGCATAACTATTGTAAAAACTGTTTGGCTCCAGCAGTCTTTTTGCAGTCCTCCACTGTGGGCTTAAGATCACTTTGCGCAGATTGAGCTCTTTTAGGGTGGAAAAATAAAGCTCTTGAACGGCTTCTGGCCTCTCTTCTGCTTCTTGGATTCTGGAGGGGGTAAGGGTCAGGAACCCTTGCCTGCTGGAGGCCAATTGGAGCAGCTTTACCGTTGAAAGAGCCGAGAGGTCATTAAAGACATCACGCAGGATCTGATGTTCATTTGCAGAGGTATCGACGATGGAAAGAGTTCTGAACTCTCTAAGAGCCGGTGAGGACCTCTGTTCATCGGAAAAATGAGAATACCAGATCATATCGACTTGGGGGGTTTTCAGCTCTGATCCCTTTACAGGAGAGAATTTGGAGAGGCCAAAGCCAAAATTAGTCGGCAGGAGAACTTTATGAAGGTGAGCGAGCCGCTCTTTGGCTTTGCCACACTTTTCAAAATAGGCAGCTCCTACAAAGGCAAGGAGGTTATGTAGCCGTTTTGTCTCTTCCTGCTCTTTAGAAAATTGCTGGTAGAAAAAAGAAGAGGTTTGACCAGTTTTACCCCCGACATAGAAACAAAGAGCTGCTGTTGCGCCCCTTTCCATAGAAAGAGTTTTCTCTAGCTCAAAGCCACAGAATCGAATATCGATGATTTGGTCAGCTGGACCTAGATCGAGCCATTGCTCTTCTTTCTGACTAGGGAAGCCTACGCAGAGTCTCTCCTGCGCATTGCCTGTAAAGCGCAAGGCAATGAACTGAAAGTTCAGGTCGATTACGGGAAGTTGCAAAGAGAGAATTTTCTGGGGATTGGCACGAGAGAAAATCTCGATTTTACACTCCGCAAAAGGGAAGGAATGTTTGTCTAAGGAGCCTATAAAGGAGCCTTTTTCTTCGATTGATAAAGGTGCGGGGAAGGCAGACCAAGAGGTGATCTGTTTTTTGAGCTGCGTTTGTCTGATCCCGACATCTGCTAAAGAAAGACCCTGCTTTCTCAGCTGCTCTGTGACAAAGCGAGGAAAAAGCGCTCCAGGTGTATCGTCTCCATCGGGACCGATCTGTTTGAGAATGGTTTCGTCGCCTTGTAAATAGCGCAACACCCATCTGTCTACACTCGCATATTCCTCTGGCATTAGGCTATAGAGGTCATACCCTTCTTGAGTCTGCATCTCCTTCAGCCAGGGAAAAAGAGGGATTCGATTCTTTCCATCAAAAAACAGAACCCAAGGATACTGAAATACTCCCTCGGTTTGCCCTTGAGGCAATTGGGTGAAGAGCAATTTTTCTGTAAAATCTTTGGAAAAACGCGTCGTATTTACAACATAAGAGGCTTCATATCCCGCTTGTCGCAAGAGATAGACGAGCAGCTGGCACTGTTCCCAAGGAGAGCCCTCTTTCTCTAAAAAAGTCATAAGAGGATTCTTTTGAATCTCAGGCGCTTGAAAAACCCCATCTTCTTGGCAGTCGAGGGTATTGCTTAAGGCAATTTCGTTGTAGACATGCGCTGCTAAAGCCAGGGGCTCTTTTTCCATTTGCAGGACAAACTGATCGAGCAGAGGAAAAGATTCTTCTGGGCACTGGAGTTGCTCGAGCGAAATAGGGTTAAAAAGCCAATGGCTCTTGTCGAAGATTTCCATTGAAGAGGCCCGAGTCGGCTTTTTCAAGAAGTTCAGCTGCCAAGGAGGAGGTTCTAAGAGATTGCATGTATAGAGCTCTTTCTCCTCTAAAGAGAAAGAAAATTCATAATCTGTAGAGGCACATTGCTGCGTAAGGATCATCGAGAACGCACATCGAGGATCGTAGAAAAAATGCAAACGCAGGTCTAATCCAAACGAGCCCTTTAATTTTGTCTCAGGAATGAAGAGCATCCCATCCGTTGTGAGATATCTCTCCCAAGAAGAGCTGCCTTTGAGGGGGAGAACAATCGTTTCTTGATGTAGACATTCCCCTTTTTTGTAGACCTTGACGCGTATCTCAGAGACAGCCTCATCGCTTTGGACTAAAAAGCGATAAAAGGGCTCGGCATAGAGCTTAAAATTGTTTCCCCTTTGGCCGACCTGCCCATCTAGAGGGACAACTGTAGAACCAGACTCAGAATGTAGGATTTTTTGCAAAAACAGATCGGGATTGAAGGGCAAGGGGTTTTGAAAAAAAAGCGCTCTTCGCTTGTTTTCCCTTTCTTTAACCTCTTCTAGCGAAAGAGAGACAGGACTCGCTGCTGATCTTTCACGATCGACCTCTTCTTCAAAAACCGCGATGGACTGTTTTAGCTCTTCGAGCTCCTGGTTTGAACTTCCCTCTAAAAGCTTCTTCAAAAGAGACTGGATCTGTTTTTGCACCTCATAAGAGCTCCGTTTTAAGCCTCTTTCTTCAAAACAGCGCCGCTCCTCTTTTAAGCTCAAAAGACGGGTTTGTAGCGCCGCTACTTGGCTTAAGCAACTCTCTTTCCACTGCTCTGCTTCTTTCTTGTATCTCTTGGCAGCCTCCTCATAGAAAGTGATGCTTTGCTTTAAAAGGTTTTTGTCCTTTTCATCCGCAAAGGGGGCAAAGAGCTGCCAGGTTTCATTGGCAAGACCAAGCGCTTCTTCATAGAGCTTACTTGTCTCGGTTAAGGCAGAGACCACTTCATCGACATTATTCAGCCGGCGAGGGCAATTTTGGATCTTGGCCTCTGCAAGTACTGTCTTTTCTAGGCTTTTTTCGTAGAGCGGAACCGCTTTTTTGAAAGCAGAACCCTTAAGCGCACTATTAATGGTATCTTGGAGCTTATTGATCTGGAGGATGAGCTCATCTCTCACCTCTTCACATTGCTCCCTTGCCTGGGACCAGAAGCGTGTTTTATTAGATTTTTTTCCGATTCGTTCTAAGGTCTCTTCGCAGTAGCCAAGCGCCTTTTGACAGCACGCAATAGCTTCTCTTAGGAGACCCAGTTTCTGCTCAGCAATTCCCGCTGATTTTCCTAGGAAGATCCCCGAAAAGTTTGCGAAAGAATGGCCCATCTTCTCGAAAGCAGTGGGAACGGCTGGTTTCTGCTGCTCTTCATTTGCTTCAAGACAATTAAACCTCTGAATGAGCTCGCTCTGATGCTCGAGCTCTGTTTTGATCTTTTTCTGGAGCCTGTGGTAATCCTTTTCATCGAAGCTATAAAGCAGGCTCGGGATCAAAAATAGTAAAAAGAAACAGCGCGACCATCTCATGATCCATAGATCATAGTCAAAGAACTCTTTCTGGGAGAAGAAAAATTTGGGAGCAGGCCTTTAGCGTGAGGAGCCACGAGTGTATCGCCACTAAAGGCAGATCAAGAAAGCTTGAGAAAATATCTCTCGTCCTACAGAATCCTAGTCAAAAGTTTCACGTTTCTTTAAACCGAGAGGAAAAAATGGCCATCCAACCTAAACCCTTCTTTGTAAACTTAGAGCCCATCACTGTTTTGGGCATCAGAGCTGTAGAGCAAATGTTCTGCATCTACACGGGGAAAAAAGGAAAACTGCTCCAGTTTGAGGCTATAGCAGAAAAAGCAGGCGGCACTGCACTGGGAACAATCTTTAAAAAATCCGAGCACAAATGGATTGGAAAAGTAGGCATGCCTACAGGCATTTTGCGCAACGATCCGCTTACTATTCGAAGACGCACCCGCAAAGAGATCAACCTGGATACGATCCGTGAAAAACTAGCCTACGATCTTTATCAAGAGCTGGGAAGAGGCCTTTTCTCTGTCCCCAAAACTCGCTTATCTCAGCAGCGCATCATGGATCAGTTTACTACTACTCATTTCCTTGCCATGGAATGGGTTTCCCAGGGGATTCAAGACTCTTTGAGAATCATGTCTCGTTTCGTAGAGGGCTACCAAGACTTTGAAAAAGCCAAAACGGAAGATGGTGGTGAGGCAATTGCTTTTATGGAGTACATCAAGCGCCATCACCGTCCTCCTGAAACTCTCCTGACTCCGGAAGGGCGCTCGGTCCCTTTAAAAGGTGTAATGAGCTTACTGACTGTCGGTAGATGCCTTGCCGATACGGATGTCTTGGGAGGATCGGGAGGAAATGCCGGCTTCATTTGGAAAGAAGATGCCCAGGGGATTCAATCTGCACAGGCCGTTAAAATAGATCCGGGAGAGTCTTTTAAATTCATCCGAAATCCTAAACTAGAAAAAGTCTCGATAAACTGGGTGATCAATACCAAAGAAAAGGTTGGGCATCCAGATTCTCACCTACAAGATCTGCGCGATCTTCAAACCTCCAATAGCAACACAGAAACGTTGATCGTTTGGTCAGAGCTTGCGGCTTCTCAACAGGAGGAGTTCTTAGCCACTCTCTTTAACTCCAGTCGCTACCTGCAATCTAAAGAAGTGCTGCACTTCCTCTTTTACCGCGAAGGCGCCTTCAATCGCAGTGAAACAGAGTGTATTTCAGAGAAAATTGCTCTCGACTTCCAATCCGAGATGGAAGAGTGGATGAGGCTGCAGCTAAAGATTTACGCAAATGACCTTAAAGAGTTTAAACAATCCCATCCCGAGCAGCTCATCCGAGTCCACTATATCGATAAATGGGGAGAGCTTTCTTTGCCCATGACAGAGGAGACTTTCCCAATTCGAGAGCTCTTCACACATCTGCGTATTGCCAAGGAAGAAAAAGTCGATCCAGACAAAGAAAATCCTTCGATGGGCAGTTGGCTCTCCCTTGGGCCTAAAGTGAGCTTCTTAAAACTAGAAGAGCTCTTTCATCCCAATCAAACTACTGAGAAAATCCTCTTTACAGGACAAGCGGGGACGGGCAAAAGCACGATCTGCCAAAAAATCGCTCATGATTGGGCATCGGGAAGACTCTGGAATGATCAGTTTGATGCTGTTTACTGGCTCCCTTTGAGACAATTAAACTCTAAAGAGTTGTCTGCAGATGATTTAGACCTATTCCTGGCAAGCACTCTTTCAGCGCTGATTTTTCAAGAGGAGCTAATTCCTGTTCAGGCTTTAGATCTGATTAAAAACAATCGATCTAAAAGCTTGATCCTACTCGACGGCTATGATGAAGCCTCTGCATCACTCAAAAAGGTCATCGCTGGACTGATCCAAGAAAAAGGGTACAAGATCTTTTTAACCTCTCGTCCAGGAACGACAGATGATCTAAACCCCCATTTTACTCTCAGAGTTGAGAATATGGGATTCTCAGATGATCACATTGAAGAATATGCCAAGCTATTTTTCTCGCTGGGCAAAGAGAACAAACATCCCCTGCCTTTTCTGCAACTGATGCGAAAAAATAAGAATCTATTTGATCTAGCTCATATTCCCCTTCAGCTCCAGATGCTCTGCTCTCTCTGGAAACAAAAAAGTGAAGGATTTGCCTCGAACTTGACAGGCCTTTATAAGCAGATGGTCGATCAGCTGCTTCTTTGGAATAGTAGAAAATTCAAACTCTCTAGTCCACAGGAAATCTTGTTACTCCTCGGGCAAATTGCCCATCGCAGTCTTTCTACAAACCAGTTGATTCTCTCCAAGCAAGAGTTAGAAAAAAGCTTAAAGAATACTGCCTATACAAAAGAAGATCTTCTGGCAACAGGTCTGCTCAAAGAATTGGAGGAGGGCAATAGTTCTGCTTTTCTCCACTTGGGCTTTCAGGAGTACTTGATTGCTTGCGCTTTTGCAAACAGACCTTTGGAACAACAAAGAGAGTTTATTTTGGCTCATAGAGATAACCCTCAGTATCATCAGACTTTGACCTTTTTATGCGGGATCATCTTTCAAAGCACGCTTCAAGAGATTCCCTCTTTTTTTGAAGCTCTTTATGAGTCTACAACTACCTCTTCAGCAAAAGAAAGACTCAGACTCGGGTTTCAATGCCTAAATGAGACAAGCAATTTACAGACTCTTCCAGCTTTTGACTCTTATTTAGCCAAAAATCTCTTGCTCATGCTCGAAGAGGATAGTTCTTTTTATCAACAAACAAACGCACTTAAATACTTGTATACAAAACACCCAGAGCTGCTTGGGATGGAAGTTGATGAACTTGGCTCAACCCCATTTATTTTGATATGTTACATGGGAAACTTAGATTTAGCAAAATGGCTCTGCGAAAAAAACCCCTCTCTAATCGGAAAGTTTACAAAAGATGGACGGACTCCGCTTCATGAAGCTGCTCGTGAGGGTCATGTTGAGATGGCGAGATGGCTCTGTGAAAAAGACCTTTCTTTGCTCGAAAAGTTTGACAGCGGTGGCTGGACTCCGCTTCATTCAGCTGCTCAACAAGGTCATATGGAGATGGCGAAGTGGCTCTGCGAAAAAGACCCCTCTTTGCTCGGGAAGTTTACAAATGATGGCTGGACCCCGCTTCATGCAGCTGCTCGTGAGGGTCATGTTGAGATGGCGAGATGGCTCTGTGAAAAAGACCTTTCTTTGCTCGAAAAGTTTGACAGCTGTGGCTGGACTCCGCTTCATTTAGCTGCTGAAGGTGGGCATGTGGGCATGGCGAAGTGGCTCTGCAAAAAAGACCCTTCTTTGCTCGGAAAGTTTAAAAACGATGGCTTGACTCCGCTTCATTTAGCTGCTCAACAAGGTCATATGGAGATGGTGAAATGGCTCTGTGAAAAAGACCCCTCTCTGATCGGGAAATTTAAAAACAATGGCACGACTCCGCTTCATGCAGCTGCTTATGGTGGTCATGTTGAGATGGCGAGATGGCTCTATAAAAAAGACCCCTCTCTGATCGGAAAGTTTAATAACAATGGCACGACTCCGCTTCATTTAGCTGCTCAACAAGATCATGTGGAGATGGCGAGGTGGCTCTGTGAAAAAGATCCCACTTTACTTGGAAAGTTCCGAGACACTGGCGCGACTCCGCTTCATTCAGCTGCTGTAGAAGGTCATATGGACACAGTGAAATGGCTCTCTGAAAAAGACCCCTCTTTGCTCAGGAAGCTTATGAGCGATGGCCGGACTCCGCTTCATTGGGCTGCTCTAAGAGGTGATGTGGAGATGGCGAAGTGGCTCTGCGAAAAAGACCCCTCTCTGATCCAGAAGTTTAGAAACGATGACACGACTCCGCTTCATTGGGCTGCTCTAAGAGGTCATGTGGAGATGGCGAGGTGGCTCTGTGAAAAAGACCCCTCTTTGATCGGAAAGTTTACAAAAAATGGAGGGACTCCTCTTCATTCAGCTGCTAAAGAAGGTCATGTGCAGATGGCAAAGTGGCTCTGCGAAAAAGATCCCTCTCTGATCGGAAAGTTTACAAAAAATGGAGGGACTCCTCTTCATTCAGCTGCTAAAGAAGGTCATGTGCAGATGGCAAAGTGGCTCTGCGAAAAAGATCCCTCTCTGATCGGAAAGTTTACAAAAAATGGAGGGACTCCTCTTCATTCAGCTGCTAAAGAAGGTCATGTGCAGATGGCAAAGTGGCTCTGCGAAAAAGATCCCTCTCTGATCGGAAAGTTTACAAAAAATGGAGGGACTCCGCTTCATGCAGCTGCTCAACAAGGTCATATGGAGATGGCGAAGTGGCTCTATGAAAAAGACCCCTCTCTGCTCGAGAAGTTTGGTAACAATGGCACGACTCCGCTTTATTCAGCTGTTCAACGTGGTCATATGAAGATGGCGAAGTGGCTCTGCGAAAAAGACCCCTCTTTGCTCGGGAAGTTTACAAATGATGGCTGGACTCCGCTTCATTTAGCTGCTGACGGTGGGCATGTGGGCATGGCGAAGTGGCTCTGTGAAAAAGATCCCTCTCTGATCGGAAAGTTTACAAATGATGGCTGGACTCCGCTTCATTTAGCTGCTGACGGTGGGCATGTGGGCATGGCGGAGTGGCTCTGCAAAAAAGACCCTTCTTTGCTCGGAAAGTTTAAAAACGATGGCTTGACTCCGCTTCATTTAGCTGCTCAACAAGGTCATATGGAGATGGCGAAGTGGCTCTGCGAAAAAGACCCCTCTCTGATGGGGAAGTTTACAAATGATGGCGAGACTCCTCTTCATTTAGCCGCTGAAAAAGGTCACATGGAGATGGTTCAGTGGCTATATTTTAAAAACCCTAAGCAGTGTTTAGTTAAATGGTTTGGTGACACTCCATATAGAAGAGCTGTTAAATTTTCTCACACTGAAGTTGCAAATTGGTTAAAGGTAGAAGAACATAAGCAAGAAGCGAAAGAAAAATGTGTTCTTTCTTGAACAGTAAAAATAAACACTTTGTTTTTCATCTTGACTGAGCTACCTGTTGATTTTTTTATTTGTAAGGCAAGGAGCAGATCATGACTATTGAGCGCAGATCCGTGAGCAAGGAGCTAGAGAAGAAAACAGGGGCTGCTGTATAACGAAGATTTTATCCCCAGGACCTTCGTGATTAAGATTTATTGGAAAGAGACAGAAACTTCTCCCCTACAGGAGCTTTCTCAGCCGCGCCCAGGCTGCTGGATCCATATCGATGAAGCAAGCCAAAGTGAGCTCTCCGTTGTCAAAACCTGGACGGGTATCGATGAAGCGGCCCTGAGCGATTGTCTAGATAAGTATGAGATTCCGCGCTCTGAGAAAAATAAAAACAGCCTGCTGATCTACACGCGCTACCCCTCTGACCAAGAGACCGGTCTTTACACCTCGACCTTCACCCTCATCATAGGCGGCGAGTCTTTCATCACGATTTCCCCTCACCGCTCTCTGCTCATCCAAAACTTCTTCGACCAGAATATTGCCTTTAGCACGACGCAGAGCAGCCACCTGCTCATGCAGCTTCTCCTGCGCACTCACCAGGAATTTACAGGGCAGATTCGCAAAGTGCGCCACAATGTGCTCAGTGCAGAAAAAGAGATGATCAATGTGGAGAGCGAAGACATTGCCTCGCTGACAAAAAACGAAGAAATCCTCAACCAGTATCTGGCCAGTCTCACCCCGATTCGCAGCATGCTACAGAATATGGTAACCGCCCGCTTCATCAGCTTTTACGAGAAAGAAAAGGAGAGCCTCGACGACCTGATCAACGCTTTTTTACAATCGGAAGATATTTGCAATAGCGTGATCAAAAGCATTCGGAGTTTGCGCAATGCCTACCAGATCATCTTCACCAACAATTTGCACAAAACGATCAAGCTATTGACTGCTCTTACGATCATTTTGAGCATCCCCACGATGACCGCCAGCGTCTATGGCATGAACATCAAGCTGCCCTTTGAGACAAGCGCCTTTGCCTTTATCATTGTCCTTGGCTTTACAGGAGCGCTTTCCGCAGTCGCTCTCTGGATCTTTAAGCGACGCGGGTGGCTGTAGTTAGATTTTAATCTGTAGATTGACGATTTTGCCTTGCCGGTAGAGCTCTTCTAGCTTGTATTTGTCGCGAAGACCGGGCATGAACAGGTGCACGATGTAGCCTCCAAAATCTAAGACCACCCAATCCCCATGCTGCAGCCCCTCGGTATTTAAGGGACGCTCTCCCTTTTCTTTGAGCACATGGAGAATCTCGTGAGCTAAGGCAATGACATGACGGTCGACCATCCCTTCGGCTATGAGCACATAGTCGGTCAGCGAAGAGATCCCCCTCACATCGAGAGCGAGGGTATTGACCCCTTTTTTGTCAAAAATAGCTTGAGCAATCGTTTCTAGCATACTGGGCGTAGTAGACATGGAAGATCATGAGTATAGACGATGCTGGGCAATGTAGTCTAGGACTTTAGCAGGAAGAAGATAGCCGCAGTATTGATCTTTTTCAATACGGTCTCGGACCTGTGTACTGCTAATGTCGAGAAGAGGGATCTGGGTCAGCCCTGTGGCTACGCTCTTTAGTGGAGGAAAACTTTTAAGTTTTCGCGTACCGACAAGCGGTGGGGCTAGTTTTAAAAGATTTTCTATCTCTTTCCAATGAGAAAGTCCTACGAGCAGGTCCTCACCGAGAAGCAGATGAAACTGTGCTAGGGGAAGCTGTTTTTGAAGGGCGCGCAGGGTATCGATTGTATAGGAGGGACCTCCCCGTTTGAGTTCGATATCCGTGACAGAAAAGGCTGGAAGGGGTTCTATAGCGAGCTTGACCATCTCTAAACGATCAGCCGCACCCGCCCTTGGAGGAGCTTCTTCCTTGCCAGGAGAGAGCCCCGCTGGGCAAAAGAGTACTTTGTCTAGCTTGTGCCTTTCCATGAGCTCAATGGCTAAATTCAGATGGCCAAAGTGGATCGGGTCAAAAGTTCCACCTAAAAACCCCATTTTCATGAAGGGACTTTTTCCTGGAGCTTGAACATGAGCTCCTCGAGCTTGTCTAAGGCGCTGCGGTCTTTGTCGATAAGCTCGCTGTAGCGCATCGATTCTTCAAAAGAGAGCCCCGATCTCCCGGTCACTACCCGGTACTGCTCAAGGGCTTTTTTGATCTCTTTACGCTTTTCCGCTAATTTTTCTAGCTGGGACTGGATCTGTCCCTCTTCCCCGCTTTGCAGAGCTTGTTTCGTCTCTTCTTCTAGAGCGCTTTGTGGGTTTTTGCGTTTTTTCCACTGCTTTTCCAGGTCGCGTACCCTATCCCAGCAGCGACTTAGCTCTAGCCGCATCTCTTGGAAAAGAGCGGGGCTTAAGATGAGTTCTTTAGCCAGTGCTTGGAAAGAGCGAATCTCTTCTTTCAAAACATAGAAAGGAGTTTTTACCCTCTCTCCTACAAAGCGGCTACTGATAAAGGTTAAAACATCACTTTTATACTGCGAGGAGAGCTGCTCTACTGCCTCCTTTCTCTGTGGAAAGATCTGGTCGCCTAAGGGGGAAAGAAGAGCTAAGAGCTCATTTTTGCTTTTTGCGGGCAAAGAGCTGCTTACGATCTCTTTGCGCAGATCTTGGAAGCGCCTCGCTCTTTGGCTTAAAGCTGCGGCTTTGTGCTGCAAAACCCTGTAGCCCTCTTCTTTGCCCTTCAATTCCACGCTACTTTCAGGCCATTTTAGAGGCTCTTGAGGCGGCTCATCTTTGAGCGCCTCAATTGCCTGCTTGATCTGCTCAGTCATAGAAGCGGCTTGCTCTATTGCTGTAGCGCGCAAATTGCGCACCTTGGTAGACAATTCTGTGTAACCAGTCCAAAGGAAGGTGCGCTCGGCCGCTGTGAGCATCTGTTTAAAAAGAGGCAGACAAAGTCTCTGCGCCTGCCAAAAATTGCGAAAATGGGGGGGCTCTAAGCTTACAGCTTCCCTCATGAAGCTCA
>JABDDY010000028.1 GCA_013287365.1 Chlamydiota bacterium | reverse complement strand
CCCTTGAGGATACCGAAAGCTGTCTCTGACGCCTTTACATTTAAATCGTGGAAATCCAGGCTTTTTGCCCGTCTTGACATTCTGAAAAAAATTCTGAAATCCTCTGTCTAAATTCTTGAGCGCTTGCTGTAAAACTTGTGAATGAACCTCTTTTAGCCAAGTAGTCTTCTCTTCCTTCTTGAGCGACACAAGCTCATTATTCTGCTCAAAATAGCTCGGGCTTTTCCCCTCTTTTTCATAAGCGGTTTTTCTCTGCTGAAGGCCTCGGTTATACAAAAAACGCGAGGCTCCAGCAAACTGAGCAAACAGCTGCTTTTGGCCCTCTGTTGGATTAAGACGAAATCGGAGTCCCTTTCTCAAAAGCATGCGTTTTATGTTAAGCTTGGTCTGTGCATAAGTCAACTGCGCTGGCGCGATTCATCTCGGCCCTAAAGGACCTGAGTTTTCTCGCGTCCTGGGGATAAAAGCTTCGTATTGTCCCTGTGGATTGAAACCATATTTAATAGCAAAATCAAAACATTTCTTTGCGACAAAATAGGCCGATTCATTCAGAGTCTCTTGAAAATTTTTCTTTGCACAACAGAAAAAAGAGATAACAGAGTCCCATAGGGAACAAAACCAATTCATCACTTTTTGACCCAAGCTAGAGAAACAGTTCTGAGATTGAATAGAATTAGCACTGGATGCATCAGCTCTTTGAGTGTACTGTACTGACAATTCTTTTTTTAAACATGGACAGGGAAGCCCTGCGGGAGTTTTATTAGAATTTAAAACCGGAAACATTTTAAAAACCTCCCTCTGCAGATTCAAGAAGATTTTACCATATTCACTCTATATTGATCAAATTAAAAAAATCTATTATTAAAGAGATTAAAAAGTGAACCCAAGTGCCGCTCCTGCCTTGATCGGCTTTGTTACGTAATTGGTTTTTTTAGCATGCAACTTGCTAAAAATAAGATATTTAACCACAGAGATCGCAGAGAACACCGAGATTAAAAAATTAAGACGGATACTCCACAGATGCTTGTAAAGTATTTCTCTTGTTTTTTTAATCTCTGTGTTCTCTGCGATCTCTGTGGTTAAATATTTCGTTTTAAGAGCATTAAATCGAAAAGTGAATTACGCAACAAAGCCGCCTTGATCGCACTTAAATTGAGGTTTCTTCTTGGCACATGAGGGCGATGAGAGCCGTGGACAAAATTAAATTTTTGATACAGCATCTGATACAAAATCCTAAAAAACAAAAAACCATTTTTTAGTGAGAATCAAGCTCTGCCCACTTGGGATCAAGCCTTCTTCCAATATGAATGAAATCCTGCACCGCAGTCCCCAAAATCGTCTCCATTCCTTCTGCATTTGAGCAGACAAGTCCCACGCTCTTTAAATGAGCGAGGAGTCCGTCGCGAACATTTTGATCTGGCACGATGAGGCCAGTCACCATCGAAGGATCAATCCGTTCTTTGAGCATCACCTCATTGTCGGAGTTAAAGTCCTGACTTTCTCCTTGTGCAAATGAAAAAATATCGGGACGGTGGAGATAAGAGAGAATCCCCCACCTCATCTGGCGTGTGCCAAAGTTATCGAAGTGGTACTGGTAGCTGCCCGTTTCAAGCGCCTTTAAAGAGAAGAGAATCTTCACATCGCCCCAGTAGAGCTCTCGAAGATTCAATCTGTTTTCGAAATTGTTTTTGGTTAAAAACTGTGTGAAGACACTATCAGAGCTTCCCAGATAAAAATCGGCACCGGAACTTAAGCCCGAGGTCATGATCCCATGACGATAGCGCATCTCTGTGGAGAGCATTCCCATCTTCAAAATCGAGGCTGTTCTCTCAAAAGCCCCTCCTTCCCAAACACCTGTGACCGTAGCGATGAGCGCACGACCACCGAGCTTATGCACTTCATCTGCAAGACCTGGAATCCCATAGCGCAGGCGGCCTGGCAAAATTTCTCTTAGCTCCATCTGCGGCAGGTGGGTTTTAAAAGCCTCCTCCATGAGAGGCGCTTTTTGGATCATCTCGGCTCTTAGCTCCTCAAGGGAAAGAGTGAAAAAGCGCTCCTGCCGCTCCAAAAGTGTCGCCTCTTTTGGGTAAAAGATGCGAAAGAGATGGCCCATTTTTAGCCTTTCGATATCTTCGAGCCGAGCTTGGCAAAGCGTTTCATCGAGATTGAAGAAAGAGAGGAGTTCATGCAGACGATAGAGATTTTTTTCCTCTGGAATTTCTACCTTTACTAGATCGTATAAACCAGAACAATCGGGGCTGGCCCCTACAAAAATCGTGCCAAGTCCCTCAAAGGAGATTTTCCATGCGCTGTTAAAGCTTATGCTCTGCTTTTCATCAGAAAAAAGAGGCATGGGGACGAGAGAAAACTCCACATTTTTCGCATGAGAGCCGAGAAGTTGTAAACACTCTTGCACCTGCTGCTGATTTAGGTCTTTCATTTCACTCATCAGCAACTCAAGACGGTCTCGAAAGAGATGGTTCACCTTAAAAATAAGCTGCGTGGTTTCTCCCTGCTTATGAAATTCGAGGTTGAGCCCCTTGACAACTCCCCTACCTGTCCCATGAAAATGAGCTCCAAAGACAAAGGGCTTTCCTTCTGCGTCGAAAAGTTGCACTTCCGCCTTTTCTTGAGAGAGCGGAGAATCGATCAGATGGTCGACCTGTTGCCCTTTCTGAATCCTTTGGATCAAAGAGGCAAAGGTCTCCATCTTGAGAAAAAAATCGCGCCGTAAGATCTGTGTATACAGATCATGAGCCTGGTAGAGACGCAGAAGAGAAAGAACCATTTTTGCGATCATCTCTGGCCATCTCCCCTTCTCGTGCTCTCTATAGACCTCATAGAGATGGATCAGCGCTTGGACAAGCAGAGAAAAGAAGATCACCTCTAAAGCACCTGTCGTGAGAATAGAGAGGTAGAGGAGAGAGGAAAGTGTGTGGAGAAAAGCCTCAACCCCTTGGGCATACCCCCCTCCCCACAAAAAATAGACGCAGCTGGCTGCACTGACCGCTGCATCAGAGAGGGTAGTCACAAGAAGACCAAGTTCAAAACGGACAAAGGTACAGGTAAAAGCCAAGAGAGCAAGAGTGAGCTGCGCAAGATGGCTCATTGTCCACGTGCGCCAGCATAGGACAAGATGGGTGACGACACGCGAGGCCCCAAGTGTTGCGGAGATGACAAATCCAAATGGCTTGTAGAAGCTTAAGAAGGGAAGCGCGATGAGGGTGATTCTTTTGACCGTTTCCGCCCAGCTTGTTTGCTCGACCTGTGGCAAATCCAGCTCATAATCGCGCTGGTAATAAGATGGATCATGTAAAATATGTGAATAATAATTGGATACATTATTTGTCATATTGTTTATTAACATTATAAATAATGCAAAAATCTAAATCAATTAATTGCAAAAAAAATAAAATTTATTATTAATAATTAAAGATTGATATTTTTGTGAAGTGTATTAGATACTGATGCTTGTTATGTCTTCTTATATAGAAATTTTAACAGAGGCCACCCTACACCCCCCACCCAGAAACTCCTCTCCGAGCCTGGCGACGATGCAAAAGCTCTGTGCCTTTTACGGCCACCCCCAAAAAACATTTCCCATGATCCATGTCGCTGGGACCAACGGCAAAGGCTCTGTTTGTACCAAAATCGCAAAAGCCTTCGAGCTCCAAGGCCTTCGCTGTGGCCTCTACACCTCCCCGCACATCACGACCTTTCGCGAGAGAATCCAGATGAGCGGCGCGATGATCCCAGGAGAAGAGCTCACCTCTCTTTTACAATCGATCCAAAAAAGCGCAGCCGCGCTCTCTCTTACCACCAATTTCTTTGAGCTGACCACACTTGCTGCCTTTCTCTACTTTCAGCAAAAACAGGTCGATCTTGCCGTCATTGAGACAGGCATTGGTGGCACATGGGATCCGACAAATGTCATCACACCCCTTCTCTCCATCATCACCTCTATCGGCTACGACCACATGGAAATACTCGGCTATAGTCTAGAAGAAATTGCCGCCCAAAAAGCGGGGATCATCAAGGACAAGATCCCTGTCATCATCGGACCAGACGTTTCAAAAGCCTTTATGCAAAAAGTTGCAGAAATAAGAGGCAGTCCTCTCTACCAAAGCTCCTTCCAAGACAGCGACTACGACAGAGAAAATGGCGAAGTGGCTAGGCTTGGACTCACCCTCCTCCACCCCTACTTTCCCCTTTCTAGCCAGGCACTCTCTCAAGGACTTATGGCCAAACCTCCCTGTCGCTTTGAGGAGCATGAAAGAGAGAAAAAAATCGTGTTAGATGGAGCGCACAATCCTCACGGACTGAGAAGACTTCTCAAAAAACTGCGCTCTTGCTACCCCGATCATCGCTACCGTTTTCTCGTTAACTTTTCAAAAAACAAGGAGCTCTCCTCTTGTGCCAAACTGATCGAAGAGGCAGCAGAAGCTGTTCACCTCGTAGCGCATCCTCATCCCCGCTTAACTCCTAGAGAAGAAGCGGTGAAATACTTTAATGCAAAAAAGGTGCTTTTAGAAAACTCCGTAGAAGAGGGGCTGTTGCATGCTCTGGCAGCTCCAACCACGGGCTTGGAAATTGTGGTCGTTACCGGCTCCTTTTTTCTCATGCACCCCGCGCGGAAGGTTCTATAGTTTTTATGGCCATGTCACCTATCCAATCTTCTATGTCTCCTATGGATGTAGATTGTTTTTTCTTGAGCTCTGAGGATGTAGAAAAAACAGTTAGCGCCAACACAGGTCAAGAGTCTACCGAGCAGGTTCCATTAGAAATAAAGCTCATCGCTACCCGTATCGAAAATCTAAAGACTCTAGAGAATACAAGTAGCATTATCCTCGAGCTGCTCAGCTCTCTTCTCTCTTTTAGGCAACCTCGAAAACAATTCGAAGAATTGCTCGAGGCGCTCATTGTAAAACTCCCCTTTCTCGCTCTTGGAAATGAAAAAGAGCTGGCTGCGGCAGAGCTCCTTAGACTCTTATCACTGCCGCTGCTTAAGCCCTCTACCACGGCCGCCTGCATCAAGGGTCTAACCACTCTTTATTCCTACCTCCCCCAAGAGCACGTGGTAAAAATCCTCATCCAAACTTCTTCTCTTCTCGGCTATGAAGATCGAGGAAATAGTGAAGAATTGCTCCAAACCCTCGTGACAAGGGACCCCTCCTTTTGTTTACCTTTTCTCCTGCTAAGACTGCATAAAATCTCTAACAATAACTTAGCATTAAATGAATGGAACATCCATCCAAACGCCTCCGATTGTTTACTCCGTTTAATCATCAAAGGCATCGAACAAAGCCAAAAAAAATATCGAGCCGGAGAAACTAGAGGGAGGCTGATTGTTGAACAATCCTATTACCAGAAACTCTTTAGCGTTTGGAAAAATGAAAAAGAAAAATCTCATGATTTTGCTCAATCGAGAAATTCCCAACTGCTTGCTGCTACATTCAAGGCTTTAGCTGTTTATCAGAATTTTCCCGGACTTTGCGACTTTCTCTTCCAAGAAGCTGTAGAGGCAGGCGACTCCATAGATTCTACTAGTTGCACCATTGCTCCCATCTATGAGGCCGCAGCTCAAAGCTTTACAAAAGCTCCTACCGAGAGCCAACTGCAAATATTCTACAATGCGCGAACATACAGCATCATCTGGCTCTCTGGTGAGCTCGCTATGAAATGGCCAGAAAAAAGTGTCCCGGCCCTGGCCCCCAGACTCCAAGAAATTTTTCGCTCAAAAAGCGCATCCTGGCAGTTTTTTTTACACGCAGCACAGGTTCTTGGGAAAATCTGGAGCCATCTCGATCCAGAGAAAAACAGGAGCTTGCAGGATTCCATTCTTGCCATACTTCAAAAAAATTTTTCCGGATCTCATCCCATTCATTCTAATTCTAGAGTACAAGAGGCTGTGGCTACAGCACTCGCAGAGATTTGGCCATTTGCTCCCCTTGATAAAAAGGAGAAGATTTTAGCCATTTTTGAAGAGAGAGCTTATGATCCCGATTCTGAAATTCGCTTTGCGGTACTAAACGCAATTTCGAATATATGGAAAAACAGAATATTTTATCATGAACAGGCTCTGCAATTTTACTTAGAAACAAAGATCTTATCGATATGGCTAGAATCTTTAAAAGATATCGATATCCGCATCCGAGAAACCGCTTGTAGCTGTTTACATACTTTCATCCATCAGCATCAGTCTGACTATTTTTCGAACAAGCTGCTCCAAGTCATCACCAAAACCGCTCTAAAAGCTCTTAACCCTAGCTCTTTCAAAACAGAGAAAATCGCAGAAGTTCGGGCACAAATGGTTTGGCTCATTGCTGATATCGCGCAAAAATGTGCCCCGGAAACACGCCAGGAGATCGCAGAAGCCCTTTACTCTTTTACCAAAGACCCCACCTCTCAGGTTCGACTCGCTGCATGTAATGCAAGATTACATATTCTCTGCTAGACTGGGCTTATGCCCCTTTGTTTTGTCCTCTTTTTTCTGCTTACTTGCAGTACATGCCTAGCATCTACACCCTCTTTGCGCACTCTGCGCGCTAGTTTAGATCCTCATTCTCTTGCGCAGCATATGGCCTTCTACGGGCTCTATCCCGAGACAAAAGAGGGCAAAGAGGCCCTCTCTCACGCTTGGAAGATCCTCTCGGCCGGAAAAGAGGAACCTGCTCAGTATCTCTCTCTGTCTGACCTGAGCTTAGGAGCGATTGTCTCTCTTGTCACGCGAAGATCCTCCGACCCCCCCATAGAGCTCAAACAGGAAGAGCTCTCTCTTGTGAGAAAACTCTCTTCCCATTTGGGAAATAGACGCCTCAAGGGGAGCCTAGTCTTTTCACAGGAAGAGGTTTTAGCTCTTCCTCCCGAGGAAATTGATCTCGGCAGAGGACTGCTCATCGAACAATTTGAGGGAGAAGAAAACAGGGAAAACGCCATTTTGCAATATGAGGCAGGTCTTGATCTGATGGCTCTACAGGTAGCTGCCCGTCTTCCCAAGCAGGCAAGTTCCGAAGAAAAAATCCGCTGCTTAAACCATTTTGTCTTCCAAGAGATGCATTTTCGCTTCCCTCCCCATTCTCTCTATGCAAAGGATATCGACCTCTACACCTTTCTCCCCTCTGTTCTCGACAGCAGACAAGGGGTCTGCTTGGGCGTCTCCATTCTCTACCTTTGCCTCGCGCAAAGACTCGATCTGCCCCTTGAGATCATCACCCCGCCAGGCCACATTTATCTGCGCTATAACAGCGGAGAGGAGCTGATCAATATTGAGACAACAGCACGTGGCATCCACCTGCCAAATGCCATCTATCTCGGAATCAATACGCGCAAACTGCAGCTGCGTTCGATCAAAGAAGTGATCGGGATGGCATTTGTCAACCAGGCCTCTGTCTTCTGGGCGGGACAAGAGTTTAAAAAAAGCCTCGCCTTATATGAAAAGGCCCTTCCCTACATGCCAGAGGATCAACTCGTCCAACTCTTTCTCGGTTTAAATCAGCTCTTCAATGGATATAAACAGAAAGGGCGCAAGACCTTAGAACCGTTAAAAGAGTTCCGCTTCGATTACGCCGTTGCCAAAGAGACACTTGCCTCTGACTATTTGAGTGGCGCCATCGACGAGGAGGGTTTAAAAGCGATTTTTATGCCAGTTGATGAAAACCGAGCTTCGATTGTGCAAAAGCAAGCAGAGCTCCTTGCGCTATTAAAACGCTTTCCCAAATTCCGAGCAGGGCTCATGCAGCTCTCTGTCACCTATTTGCAGCTCGGGCGCCTCGCAGAGGCAAGGCCTTGGCTCGAGCACTACCATGCCATTGATCCTGAAGATCCCACCGTCGCCTACTACCTAGCAGCAGTCTGTTTTGAAAGACTCGACTATGGAAACGCTTGGCGCTATCTGGAAAAGGCAGAGTCGCTGACCAAAGCCCAAGACCACTTCCCAAAAGCTCTTAAGACATTGCGGCATGAACTACGCGCCGTCTGCCCGAAGGGATGCTCAAAAAGAGCAGTAAGTTGCAGTTAATGATTTTTTTCTTTATAGAGAAAACATGATCCTAGCTGCCTATTTTCTGCTTTTCCTCGGTCAGATTCAGATGAGCCCTACAGAGGGAGACCAAGAATCCTACTCCTATGAGCAGCAAGAGGAGGCTCCTCTCTTGCTTTCTCTCAATCTTTTCGGAGGCTCCAATCTGCAGCTCTCCAATGGAGATATGTACCTCATCAACCCCGACCATCGCATCTACTCCTCTCTCTGGATCACTCCTTCAGAGGTCGAGCTTGGCAAGAGCAATGATCCCAAGTATCCGGTCAGGATCATCAACCTCGGGACAGGGACCGCGGTCAATGGACGGCTAATGACCCTTCAAAAGATGAAAAGGCTAGAACAAATGCAAGGGCCCGCAGAGCAAAATCCAGGACCGCTGAGAGCTCAGCCCACTCAGCCACAGCAACCGGGACCACTGCCGCAACCCGCTCAGCCACAAAGACCAAGGATCGGCCCTTCAGCTCCCCAAACCCCTGCAAGGCCTATCATCCCCCCAGAACCCAACAGAGGGCCAAACAGGCCAAGTCCCTACACGCAAAATACGGCACAACCCGCTCCGCAAAAAGTTCCGCAGTTCATCGACACCCCGACCAATCAGGCTGCTCCCTCTCCTGAGGTGCAAACCCCACCGCCACCGCCTCAGATTACCCGTCCTCCGCAAAGGACTCTTCCTTCGACAAGGACGCCTATAGGCCCTCATCAGCCTCCTCCAAATAGTCCTCTTCCTCCCTCTTCACAAACAGGAGAACAAAAATGAAACAATATGGTCTGCATTTTGCTTGGGTCGTCGCTCTTGTCGCTACCTTGGGTAGCATTTTTTTCGGAGAGTTAAGCGCCAAAGAGCCCTGTTCCCTCTGCTGGATCCAGCGCATTTTGATGTTCCCTCTAGCAGTCATTTTGGGAATTGCCGCTTTTCGCCATGCCCCCAAAATCATCATTTATGTTCTTCCTCTTTCTCTTTTGGGACTGACCGTAGCTCTGTACCACACTCTCACCATCGGGCTCTTTCCCACTCCACTGGGATGCGCCGTCTGTAAAATCAGCGAACTTTCTCCTCGTCCCTACTCCTTCCCCCTTCTTTCTCTGATCGCTTTTGGCCTCATCAATCTTCTCCTGATCTGGACAGCTCTTCTCAACCGCAACTCTAGAAAGTTTTAGTTCGCTTAAGTTAGACTGCTTCTGTGAACCTATCCGCAAATTGGAAGGTGCTCCTTTTCGAGTCTTTTTTCGTCGTTTTTAAAGCCGCTTCTTGGTCTACTTATCTAAGTATATTCTGCGAAGTGGCTTTAAAAATGACAAAAAAATCTTTCAAAAATCAGCACCTTCGAATTTGCGGATAGGTTCATGCAGTTTACAGAACCACTCCTTACAGCTTTTGAAAAGGCTACCCACTTAGCCCAAGACAATAAACATACCCAGCTCACTGAGCACCATCTCCTTTTGCCGCTCATCGAAGATCAGGCAGGTTATTTTCAAACCTTTGCTTCTGCCTTTCACCTCGATTTAAATCCTTTAAAACAGGCGCTTGGAGCTAAGCTCAAAACCCTTTCCACCTTCGCGGGCGAGGCAGGAGAGCCGCTGCCCTCTCAAGAACTGAAAAAAATCCTGCAAAAAGCGAGCGATTTGGCTGGGAAGTGGCAAGATTCTTATGTTGGAAGCGATCACCTGCTTTGCGCCTATTGGGAAAATGCAGGAGATCCTTTTCAAGCGTGGAAAAAAGCCTCTAAAGTGAGTCTCAAACAGGTCGAAGAGTGGGTACAAAAAATCCGAGGAGGAGAGAAAATGGACAGTCCAACAGCAGAAACGCGGCTACAGTCTCTGGAAAAATTTTGCAAAAATCTCACGGCCCTTGGAAAAAATGGCAAGCTCGATCCCGTCATCGGGCGCGATGAGGAGATTAGGCGCACGATGCAGGTGCTCTCACGTCGCACCAAGAATAACCCTCTGCTCATTGGCGAGCCAGGAGTGGGAAAAACGGCCATTGCAGAGGGACTTGCCATTCGCATTGTGCAAGGAGATGTTCCCGACACGCTTAAAGAGAAGGAGATCTTCTCTTTAGACATGGGAAGTTTAATTGCTGGGACAAAATACCGAGGAGAGTTTGAGGAGAGGCTCAAGGCAATTGTCCAGGAAGTGGAAAAAAGCGAGGGAAAGTTTATCCTCTTCATCGACGAGATCCACACACTTGTCGGGGCGGGAGGAGCAGAAGGTGCCATGGATGCGGCCAATCTCCTCAAGCCTGCCCTTGCCCGGGGGACCATCCATTGCATTGGTGCAACGACGCTTGGAGAATACAAAAAGCACATTGAAAAAGATCCAGCCCTTGAGCGCCGCTTCCAGCCGATTCTTATCCAAGAGCCCTCTGTCGAAGATGCCATTGCCATTTTGCGCGGTCTGCGCGAGCGCTACGAAATTTTCCATGGGGTACGGATCACAGAAAATGCGATTCACGCGGCAGTCGTGCTCTCTCACCGCTACATCTCCGATCGCTTTTTGCCCGATAAGGCAATCGATCTGATCGATGAGGCGGCAAGTCTCATCCGCATGCAGATCGGCAGTCGCCCCTTGCCGATCGACCTGAAAGAGCGCGCTTTGAGCCACCTCATTGTCAAGCTAGAGTCCCTCAAAGCAGAGACCACTCCCGTTGCCAAAGCGGAAATGGCGCGCCTGCAGACAGAGATTACCGAGACGAAAAAAGAGCTTGCCCAGCTCACCGAAAGGTGGAACCGCGAAAAGGCCATTTTGCAAGCGGTAAAGGAGAAAAAAAATCGTCTCGAATCCCTGCGCTTCCAAGAGGAGGAGGCAGAGCGGCGCGCCGATTACAACAAAGTGGCCGAGCTCCGCTACAGTGCCCTACCCGCTCTGCAGAAGCAAATCGAGGAAGAGGAGAAGAAATATGGCGATCAGCAGGGGCGATTACTTAAGGAAGAGGTCGATGAATCGCTGATTGCGCAGATTGTCTCCAAGTGGACAGGGATTCCTGTGCAGAAAATGCTCTCTGCAGAAACAGAAAAGCTCCTCCATCTCGAATCCTTTCTTGAAAAACGCGTGGTGGGCCAAAGCTTTGCTGTAGAGGCGGTGAGTGAAGCGATTCGTCGCTCCCGCTCAGGCTTAAGTGATCCAAAACGTCCGATTGGGGTTTTTCTCTTTGTGGGACCCACAGGGGTTGGGAAAACAGAGCTGGCAAGAGCGCTTGCCGATGCTCTTTTTAATAGCGAAGAGGCCATACTGCGCCTCGACATGTCCGAGTACATGGAAAAGCATAGCATCTCCAAACTCATTGGCTCTCCTCCTGGCTATGTCGGCTTTGAGGAGGGGGGACAGCTGACAGAGGCCATACGCCGCCGTCCCTACAGTGTCGTGCTCTTTGACGAGATCGAAAAAGCGCATCCCGATCTCTTCAATATCCTCTTGCAGATCTTCGATGATGGAAGACTCACCGACTCTAAAGGCAGAACGGTTAACTGCAAAAATGCTCTTTTCATCATGACCTCGAACCTAGGCTCAGCAGAGATCCTACAGAAGATCCAAGGAAAAGACCTGCAGATCAGCAAAGAAGAGATTTTGAAACTCTTAGAGCCAATCATCCGGGCCCATTTCCGTCCCGAATTCATCAACCGAGTCGATGAGATCCTGCCCTTCCTGCCTCTGCAAGAAAAAGACATGGAAAAGATTGTGCAGATTCAGCTGAAACAGCTGGAGCAGCGGCTGCAAGAAAAAGAGATTTCTCTCCATGTCTCCAAGCAAGCAATCCAAGCTCTTGCCACCGAGGGCTACGATCCCCTCTTTGGCGCACGCCCCTTAAAAAGGCTCATCCAGCACAAGATCGTCCGCCTCCTTTCAAACGCTCTGCTCCAAGGAGAGATCAAAAGCCCCTCAAAGGTCGAGATTGTGTTGCAAAAGAAAGGGGAGGGAGGAGAAGCTACGTTTGCTCTAAAGCTTTAATCTCGACGTTGCAACTTTTTAGACCCGACAGCCTCGAAATATTTGCTCTCAGAGGAGTTTATTTCTCTAGAAGGGGTTAAAAAACCCTTCCGGTAGAAATAAATCGACTAGCTCTATGTAGAGACAGGCTCTTCTTGACAACCCCCAGGAAAATTTTCCTTTAGCCAATTCGCAACTTCAATTTGAGAGACCCAGATAGCTATCTTGTAGGGGGTATGACCAAACCATTTGGCTAAACATATCTCAGGATTTTTAAAACTTAGCCATTTTACCATCTCTAAATGACCTTTTTTCACAGCTAAATGAAGCGGAGTGTAGCCACTGCTCATAAACTTCCCGATCAGAGAGGGATCTTTTTCGCAGAGCCACCTCGCCATCTCCACATGACCAGCCTCAGCAGCTGAATGAAGCGGTGTCCAGCCATCGTTTTTAAACTTCCCGAGCAAAGAAGAGTCTTTTTCACAGAGCCACCTCGCCATCTCCACATGACCAGCCTCAGCAGCTGAATGAAGCGGAGTCCAGTCATCGTTTCTAAACTTCCCGATCAGAGAGGGGTCTTTTTCGCAGAGCCACCTCGCCATCTCCACATGACCTTTTTGAGCAGCTGCATGAAGCGGAGTCCAGCCAGTGTTTAGAAACTTCCCGGTCAGAGAGGGGTTTTTTTCGCAGAGCCACCTCGCCATCTCCACCTGACCAGCAAAAGCAGCTGAATGAAGCGGGGTCCAGCCAGTGTTTAGAAACTTCCCGATCAGAGAGGGGGCTTTTTCGCAGAACCACCTCGCCATCTCTACATGACCAATATCAGCAGCTGCATGAAGCGGAGTAAAGCCATCGTTTTTTCTAAACGTCCCGATCAGAGCGGGGACTTTTTCGCAGAGCCACCTCGCCATCTCCAAATGACCACCAAAAGCAGCGCAATGAAGCGGAGTAAGGCCATCTTCCCTAAATTTTCCGAGCAAAGAGAATCCTTTTTCGCAGAGCCATTTTGCTAAATCTAAATTCCCCGCGTAACATATCATCAAAAATGGGGTTGAGCCACGTTCATTAACTTTCTTTTCAACAAGTGCTGGATGTTTTGCATATAGGTATTTAAGCGCCTCTGTCTGTTGATAAAAAGAAATATCCTCTTCGCAGGTAGATGAGAGATTTTTATCTAAATAAGCGTCAAAAGCTGGAAGGGCATGTAAGTCACTCGTCTCATTTAGGCATTGAAACCCAAGTCTGAGTCTTCCTTTTGCTGAAGAGGTAGTTGTAGGCTGATAAAGAGCTTCAAAAAAAGAGGGGATCGTCTGATGGCTGTTTTGAAAGATGACCCCGCATAAAAAAGCCAAGGTCTGACGATACTGAGGGTTATCTCTATAAGCTAAAATAAACTCTCTTTGCTCCTCCGAAGGTCTGTTTGCAAAAGCATACGCAATCAAGTACTCCTGAAAGCTCAAATGGAGAAAAGCATAGCTATTGCCCTCCTCTAACTCTTTGAGCAGACCTGTTGCCAAAAGAGCCTCTTTTGTATAGGCAGTGGTTTTTAAGCTTCCTTCTACCTCTTGCTTGGAAAGACTCAACTGGTTTGTAGAAAGGCTGCGATGGGCAATTTGTCCAAGGAGCAACAAGGTTTCCTGTGGATTAGAGAGCTTGAATTTTCTGCTATTCCAAAAAAGCAGCTGATCGACCATCTGTTTATAAAGGCCTGTTAAGCTCGAGGCAAATCCTTCGCTTTTTTGCTTCCAGAGAGAGCAGAGCATTTGGAGCTGAAGGGGAATATGAGCTAGATCAAATAGACTCTTGTTTTTTCGAATCAGTTGCAGAAAAGGCAGAGGATGTTTGTTCTCTTTGCCCAGTGAGAAAAATAGCTTGGCATAATCTTCAATATGATCATCTGAGAATCCCATATTCTCAACCCTTAGACTGAAATGAGGGTTTAGATCATCTGTCGTTCCAGGACGAGAGGTTAAAAGGATCTTGTACCCTTTTTCATTGATCCGTTCAGCGATGATCTTTTTGAGTGATGCAGAGGCCTCATCATAACCGTCGAGTAGGATCAAGCTTTTTGATCGATTGCTTTTGACCAGATCTAAAATCTGAACGGGAGTAAGGTCCTCTTGGAAAATCAGAGCTGAAAGAGCGCTTGCCAGGAATAGATCTAAATCATCCACAGACAACTCTTTAGAGTTTAACTGTCTCAAAGGAAGCCAGTAAACAGCATCAAACTGGTCATTCCAGAGTCTTCCCGAGGCCCAATCATGAGCGATTTTTTGGCAGATCGTGCTTTTGCCCGTCCCAGCTTGTCCTGTAAGGAGGACCTTCTCAGTATTTTGATTGGGATGGAAGAGCTCTTCTAGTTTTAAAAAGCACATTTTAGGACCAAGGGAGAGCCAGCTCCCCATTGAAGGATGTTCCTTATCTGAATCAACTTTTTCTTCCTTGGCAATACGCAGATGTGTGAAGAGCTCTCGAATCGGGAAGGTTTCTTCTGTCATAGGCAGCGACAGCTCTCCCCATTTGTCGATGTAGTGGACTCGGATGAGCTGGTCGGGATGGGACTGCTTAAATTCTTTAAGGTCGTTTGCGTAAATCAGGAGCTGATTCTTTATCCAGTTTGTCATCTCAGCTTGTATGGAACGGGCAATCTCTTCAGGAATCATTTCTGTTTCACTGCGGTTGAACCTCCCGTCTCTGTAAAAAAGCAGATGAAGGACCTCTTTTGACTCTAGGTAGCGATTGGCATTAAATAAGGCAGCTAGAAACTCCTCTTGCTCTGAAGGCGTAAGGTTTGACCAAACGATCACTGTTTCCCTGTTGTTATTGGAGGTTTGAAAGTTGCGCAGATCTTTCAGGTGATAATCGGGGTGTCCGAGATACTCTTGAGTGTTAATCACCCAATTGATTGACACTTTTTCTCGTTCAGGATCTCTCTTAAATCTAAAGGCCTCCCCTGGATCGATTTTAACAACTTGAGCCCCTTTAATTTCTTGTCCCTCATAGATCCAAATAAATCCCGCATTTCCTCCAGATCCTCCTAAAACATCCGTGTCAGCAAGACACCTGCTAATCGCAAGTAAGCTCATCATCCCCAGCAACGGAACAGACTTGCCTTGAGGCATAAGGAGGGTTTCAGGAGGACGGTGGTGGCGCTTGATGTACTCCATGAAAGTGATTGATTCTCCTCCATCCAGGGTTTGTGCCTTCTGAAGGTCTTGGTAGCCATCGATGAAACGACACATGATTCTTAAAGAGTCTTGAATACCTTGCTTGACCCATTCGATGGCAAGAAAGTGGGTCGTATTGAACTTGTCCATGATCGGCTGCTGGGACAAGCGAGTTTTGGGAACAAGAAAAAGTCCCCTCCCTAGTTCTTGATAGAGGTCGTAAGCCAGTTTTTTCGCGAATGGTGTCCAAATTGA
>JABDDY010000027.1:875-15400 GCA_013287365.1 Chlamydiota bacterium | reverse complement strand
TCTACGTGCTCAAGATAAATTTGGAAGAGTTCCTTTCCACTACTGTCCTGATGTAGCGTCTATTCAATATTTGCTTTCCTTAGATTCTGAGCTCATAGAATGGACGGATTCTGGCGGGAATACCGCTCTACATCTTGCTGAAGACTTTGAAGTGGCAGAGGAATTAATGAAGAGAGGCTGCAAGTGGGATCAGGAAAATGTTGAAGATCAAAGACCGCTCGTTGTTGCCCTAGAAGACGAGAGATACGAAGCAGCACGAGCATTGATTGAGAGGGAGTATCGCAAGGATTCAGACATTCGCATAGGCAGCCAACCGATTCTTCATTTCCTTATGGAAAATGCTCCTCATACAAGCGCCCTGTACGGTCTGCTAAAACATATTTTAGGTAAGCAGCTGGTCAATCCAGAACTTCGCGACGAAAATAACAAGACGGCCTTAGCCTGTATGTGCCAAAAGATTGGCGCCGAGGTAAGCCGTACGCAACTTAACATCATCCGACTTCTTATAGGGCTTGACCCGACAAGTTTGCAGGATACAGTTGACCTACCTGGCGCGCAAATAACCGTTCGAGATTATCTCGAAAACAAAGGCGTGCCTACAGGAGAGGTTCTACTAGGCGCCTAAACCGGCTCTTGAGGATTTTTGGGGAGCGTTTGATCGATGCTGTGGTAGATCAGGCGCACCCCACGCTGGCCGGTCACAAAGCAGTAAAACCACTCGACCATGACGCCGAACCGACTTCTAAAGCCAATCAGATAGATGATGTGGATGAAGCACCAGACAAACCAGGCGAGGAATCCCCCGAAATTGAGTTTTCTGATGCTGACGACTGCTTTGGAAGTTCCGATGGCGGCCATGCTTCCCTTATCAAAGTATTTAAAGGGAACCCTTTTTTCTTTTGGGGTTTCGCTGCGCAGGATTTTCGCGACATAATGCGCCTGTTGAATCGCTGTTGTAGCAATACCAGGTAGTGGCTTGCCATCTTTACCAAGAGAGCAGGTGGCATCGCCAATCACAAAGATCTCAGGATGGTCTGGGATGGTGAGGTCAGGACCTACGATCACTCGCCCGGCTCTGTCAAGAGGAACATCTAGGGTTTTCAAAAGAGGAGAAGCTTGGTTTCCTGCCGCCCAGATGATGTTGTTGCAGGGGATAAAACTTCCTTCTAGTGTGACTCCCTCTCCATCGATGGCTGTGACCTTTGTACTTGTGAGCACACGGACTCCCATCTCTTCAAGGTCTTTTTTCGCGCGGAGGGAGAGTTTCTGCGGGTAGGTGGGCAAGATGAAGGGGAGCGCCTCAACCAGAAAGATTTTCGATTTCTCAGGCTTGATGAGGCGAAAGTTTTTAAAGAGGGTCTTATGAGCAATCTCTGCAATCGCCCCTGCCATCTCTACCCCTGTAGGGCCTCCCCCAATGATGACAAAGTTGAGGTACTTTTCCGCTGTTGAGATGCTATCGACTCTCTCAGCCTTTTCAAATGAGATCAAGATCTGCTCGCGGATCTTGAGGGCATCGCTGACTGTTTTTAAGCCAGGAGCAAAGTTTTCCCAAAGGTCATTGCCAAAGTAGGAATGGCGAGAGCCGGTGCCGATGACCAGATAGTCATAGCTGACGCTATCGCCGTTTGCGAGGGTGACAAGACGAGCCTTCTTATCGATAGAGACCGCTTCCCCCATAATGACAGAGGTGTTTTCCTGATGGCGCAGAATCTCTCGAATGGGTGTGGCAATCTCTCCAGGAGAAAGAGCGGCCGTTGCAACTTGGTAGAGAAGAGGTTGAAACAGATGATGGTTGGTTTTATCGATCACCAGTAGATCGAGTTTGGTTTTTTTGAGACCTTTGGCGACATTGAGCCCCCCAAATCCTCCTCCGACAATGACAACTTTTGTATATGACATGCGCCTTCTCTATCTCACTACTTTAAAAAAACAACGACTCTACATAAAATACTAGTGTCCCTATTTTTGACTCAAGGATGGAAGATAAGTGAGTTATTCGGTCGAGCAGTTTTTTAAAAGTCATGGGAAAGGACTCGGACTCCAGTCGGTTTCGGATGAGCGGACGCTCAAGAAGAAGATCAAAAAGCCGGAAGCTCATCGCCCAGGTCTTACCCTAAGCGGATTTTTAAAGCAATATGTACCAGAGAGAGTGCTTGTCTTTGGCAATGTCGAAATCCTCTATTTAAAGAGTCTGCCGGAAGAGCTGCGTTTTCAAAGGTTGCGGGCTATTTTAACTCCTAAGGTGCCGCTTGTCATTGTGGCGGGGAAATTTGATCCCCCTCGCGAGCTATCCCTTGTCTGCGAGGAGAGAGGGTTGCCCCTTTTTCTCACTGAGCTCAAGACGATGGACCTGCTGAGCAAAGTGACCTTTTTGCTCTTTGATGAATTTTCCCCTCGCACAACCTGTCATGGAACGTTGATTGAAGCATATGGGGTGGGGGTGCTCATCCAAGGCGATTCTTCGATCGGCAAAAGCGAGGCGGCCTTAGGGCTTATTGAGAGAGGGCATCGACTTGTTTCAGATGATGCTGTGCGCCTGCGCAAAAAACGGGATGGTGCTCTTGAGGGAACAAGTGCCGAGCATACGCGCCATATGATGGAAATCCGTGGGATTGGGATTGTCAATATTGCCCATCTCTATGGAGCCCCGCGCGTGCGCGTTTGCGCAAGTGTTGATCTGATTGTAAAGCTCGAGCTCTGGGATGATCAGGCCTTTTATGACCGCGTGGGGTTGGATGAAAAGGTGACCGATCTTCTTGGTGTCAAGATTCCCTATCATGTCATTCCCATGAAGCCAGGACGCGATGTGGCGCTGCTTATTGAGACAGTTGTGCTCAACCATCGTCTCAAGATCGAGATGGGGTACCATGCGGCAAGAGAGTTCAATGCGAAATTGATTGAAGCGATTCAGAAAACGGGTGAAACTAGAACGAAAAGTAAAAGTAAAAAATAGCTTGGGGCTACATGCGCGTCCAGCTACCTTGATTGTGAGACTTTTGCAAAAGAGTCGCTCGCAGGTTTTTTTTACCTATAAATCTGAAACGATCAATGCCAGGAGCATTATGAGTATCTTGATGCTGGCTGCTGGGAAAAACTCGACAATTGGCATTTCTGTTGAGGGAGAGGATGCGCAAAGTACTCTAAAGAGCCTTGTGGAGGCTTTCGAAAGTGCGTTTGGAGAAATAGACCATGGATCATGAAGAAGATCCTTCACCTAAAGAAAACGATCAAAGTGGAACAGCAGAGACGCGCATTAAAGCCGTGCCTGTCAGCGAAGGCATTGCCATTGGTCCTCCCTATTTTCTTCCCGAAGAATTTCGGGAGTTTAGTGAAATCCCTGAGTTTCCCATTAAGGTGTCCGATGTTGATGCGGAGGTAGAGCGTTACCGCAAGGCACTATTTTCTAGTCGTCGCGATCTGACGCGGCTTCGCTCGGACCTTGCGCAAGAAGGATCGAGTGAGGCGGCCCTTTTCATCGACACTCATATTCAGATGCTCGATGACCCAATGATTACAACAGAGATGGAGGGCAACATCCGCCGGATGCTCAAAAATACAGAGGCGGTTTTTAGATCAGCAATGGGCGATTACGAGAAGAGATTCATTGCGCGGAGCAATCCCTTCTTTGAGGGGAGGCTTGTCGATGTCCGGGATGTGACAAGCCGCATTCTGGGGTATTTAAAAAAGGAAGAGGGCAGCTCTCCAGAGCTTAAGAAAGCTCCAGAGGGATCGATTCTCTTCACTACCGAACTTTCTCCTTCCCATGCAGCAGCAGCAAGTCCGAGAAAAATCATCGGTTTTGTTTCGGAGGTGGGAGGGGGCAATTCGCATGCGGCGCTCATTGCGCGCTCAAAAGGAATCCCTTATGTGACCGATGTCAAAATGGCTTTCATCAATAAAAGAGCACTTGCCAATGTCATCGTCGATGGGATCGAGGGGCAGGTGATCCTCAATCCAACAGAGGAGACGCTCTCGAGCTTTTCAAAAAAGCAAAGAGAGCTGGAAGAAAAAGCGCTTCGCTATGCAAGCTCAAGAGCGGTTTCTACCGAAACCTCTGATGGCTATGGCGTTGATCTCTGCGTCAATATCGGCTCTTTAAGCGATTTCGAGACCCTTCCCTCTTTTTGTAAAGGAGTGGGCCTATTTCGAACCGAGTACCTCCTCTTGCCGGGCCAGCGCTCTTTCCCGACGGAGGAGGAGCAGTATGAGGTCTATCTAACCTTGATCCAAAAATGTGCAGGGATGCCCATTGTCATGCGCGTCTTTGATCTTGGAGGAGATAAGAGCCCCGAGCTCAACATGAGCAAAGAGCCCAACCCCGTTCTCGGTTGCCGTGGTATTCGGTTTTTGCTCAAACACCCCATGATTTTTTATCAGCAGCTGCGCGCTATCCACCGAGCCGCAAAGGGCGCAAATGTGCGTATCCTTCTTCCCCTGATCTCCGATGTCGGGGAGCTGCTAACGGCGCAAAAGCTCATCGAACAGGCCGCAAGAGAAACTGGGCAAAAACCGCTTCCTGTTGGATGCATGATTGAGGTCCCTTCTGCTGTGATGAGCTGTGATGTTCTGATCCGCTATGTCGATTTTTTCTCCATTGGAACCAACGACCTGCTCCAGTATACCCTTGGCATCGATCGCAGTAATCCGGGGATGAGCGAGCTTTTTTGCCCTGCCCATCCAAGTGTCCTTCGCATGATCAAAATGGTGGTGACTGTCGCTCAGAGGGCCTGCAAACCGGTCTCCCTTTGCGGTGAGATGGCCTCCAACCCGCTCATCACCCCTCTTCTTTTGGGTCTTGGGATTCGCGAGCTCTCTTGCGCTCCGCGTTACCTCCCTCTCATTAAAGAGGCAGTCTGCTCTTGGACCATTGTCGAGGCCTACCAGCTGGCTGAGCAGATTTTGCGGATCGAAGATCCTCAGGAGATCATCAATTTACTCAGTAGGGTGAGGAGAAGTTAAGAGAGCCCTCACCAAATTCGTGCCTGTGCCCGTGTGCGTGCCCGTGCCCGAAACATCAGGATTTTTTCGGGCACGGGCACGCACACGGGCACCAATGCCAAGAATCTTTAGTTAGAAGCGTCATGAGTTAAGGACTAGGATCTTAGGCTATAAGCTATAGTATAGTCTAAGATTATAGACACTAAGCTAGAGTCTTTTTCAGATCCTCATGCTCAAAAGCAGAGGCCATGCGCTCGATCTCTGCTTTTTTAATCTTGAGTTTAACAGCCTCTTTGCGCCACAGAGCGGTCGCTTTCCCCACCTGTTTGGCCATTTTTTTCGCCTTTTGGGAGCTGAGTGTAAAGTAGTGGGCGACATGCATCGCAAGATCGAGAGAAGCAGTGGGTTCTACAAGATCAATTGCAGTAGAGAGGACCCGAGGTCTAATGTCAGTTGGCATGGGGTTTAGGTCATAGGCGGGGGAAAGACGCCAGCCAGACCCTACATAGAGAAAACCGTGGTTGCGCAGGTGATCATCGACATTGGAAATCAGAATGGTAAACACCATTCTCCGCCATAGAGCCTCTAGATCTTCTTCAGGAGAAAGACTGATTTGCCGTATCGCATCGGCAATTTCTAAATAGCTGTGCATCTCATTGTCTTTGGCCTGCAAAACACTCATGGCAGAGAGAAAGGGAAGGCGAAGAGAGCCTTTTCGATCAAATCTGCGCAGCAGCAAAATAGGCGCTCTCCCTACTGTCTCAAGCCGCCAATTTGCAGTGGATATTCCCGCTTTTGCTGCCAGGTTAAGGGCCAAAGCTTCCCATAGAATGGTACTCATCTCATCCTCTTTGCGCGGAAATTTGGCAATGGCTAGAGCCCCATCGCTTTCTCTTACAGAGGCTTTGGGCCTTGCTCCTCCAAGCGATGAGCCAGGAGCGAGAAGCAGCTGCAGATCCTCATCGCTCTCTCTATCTTCGAGCAGACGATAAGAGGCACTCAAGAGTTTGCCGATTCGAATAAGAGGAGGGATCGGTCTGTTTGGATAGGTCGTCAGAAAAGGTCCCTCTGGGCTCTCCTTAAAACGGAGCGCACCCTGCCTAGCCTCATCATCCACCATGAGCAAAAAATCGATCTCTCTCAGCGATCTTAAGCCCCGCTTTCTTGCGGCGCGACGCATGAGCAAGCGGCCCCAACGATCAGGTGCCGAATCATCCAAAGCTCCAAATAGAGGCTTATCGGGAGAAGAGTGAAAAGAGCCCTCCACCAGTTTTAAAGCAGGGTCTAGCGAAAACCGCTTTGGGTGAGAGAGGTAGGTTCTTTCATACTGAAAGGAAAAGCTCTCTTTCTCGCCCCGAGTGTGGCTAAAGAGGCGGCCCACATGGATCAGCTCTCCCTCAAGATCTACATAGACTAAAACTTCTCGTTTCATACTAACCCCTCGAAATACGAATGCGCTTGGGGAGGTTTTCTGCCTCCAGCTCAAGGCCCATCTCATCGAATGCGGGGTCAGCCACTTCCTCGAGTCGTTTGACCATTCCCAAAATGAAGAAGACCTTCGCGTAGGCGCAGACCGAAACCCCCTCGTCACCCTTTTCAATTTTGGAAAGGGTTGCGCGGCTGATCGAAGCTCTTTCTGCGGCAAGCCACATGGGGATCCGGCGCCTTCTCCTCGCGTCTTTCAGGTCTTGACCAAGTTTTCGAAGAACCCTCTTCACAGGAATCGGCGTGCTATTTTTAAAGTCCATAATCCTAGCCCCTATATACGTTATAGTATAGGATTTTAGCCATTAAATTCAACACCATTCCCTTGCCCTTGTATAATTCTCAGGGTAAGGGCAAGGGCAGGGGCAGGGGAATGAATGATGCAACAACTAACGTTGAAAGGGAATCGTCTCTTCCGTATCGCCCACAACTTTATGGCGCAGGAAGGGAGCTGTCCGATCAAAATTGAGGGTATAGCTCGAAAGGGGTTTGCCTTTGTAAGCGGCTTTATCGTAGACAATGCTCAAGGGGAAAAGAGCGGCCTGATCGGCGATGCGAGCTGTTTTATAAAAGATCTGCGAGTTTGCAACGCCTATCCGTTCTCTATGCTCTGGACGCCTATTTTTTGCACAAAGAGAGGAACAAGCCAGCACAGCTATTATAAGAATTTTCACCATCTTAAATCTCCCTACCATTTACCATCTACCACCTACCACAAATTGAGAAAAACAGCAAAGTGCAGGCGGCTTTTAAAGCTCTTGTCGCCGAAGAGTTGATTGAGGTTAAGACCCCAGTCGAGGCGAAGGGAAAAGTAGGGGTCGATGCTATAGCGCAGCCCAGGGCCGATACCCGTGAGACTGTGGAAGCTTTTAAGAGCGCGCTCTTTTTTGTGGTTGCAGCCAAGGCCTGAATCGAGGAAAAACAAAAGCTGCAACCCTTCGTCATAGTCGCGCAAATGGAAGCGGTCGAGAAGGGGAAGCAGGGGTGAGCGCAGCTCTGTATTGATCAGTAAGGCATTGTCGGTAACTGCTTGGAACTCATTGTAGCCGCGCACACTGCTAAACCCTCCAAGGCCAAACTGCTCGCTTGGCAAAAGGTTTGTCGAAGAGAGCTGTCCTCTCAAATTGAGAGTCCAGAGAAAATGAGCGGGGAGTGTATAGGCATAGTAAAAAGCAGTGTTCAGGTAGAGATAGCGGTTGGAGGCGTCTGTTCGAAATGTTTCAAAATGGGATTTTGATCCCCTCTTCCCTGTCAAATTGCCAGGTGATCCATAGAGATTTGCCGTCAAAAGAAACTCATGGGGGCACTCTATCGCCCCGACTTGTAGAGAAGCGAGAAATTGGGTGAGATTCACTGTTTGCCTTTGGCAAAGATCTTCTTGTGTCTGCTTAAAGTCAAAACCTAGGGTAAATTCCCAAACAGACCAGGGAGCGTGCATAGCCGTGGGAATGGTGTAGCGCGCACTGCCAAGTGTGCTTCTTCCACTCTGTGTACATTCATAGGCGCCATAGAGGTCAAGCCAGTTGCGCCAGGAAAAGGGCCAGGTATACTGCAGAAAATGGCTATGAAAATCAGGATAACTATTTCCGGTTGAAAACTGGTAGGTGAGCAGGTGGTTAAAGAAAGGGGCAGCCTGGAGTCCGGCAACATAGCGCGTGCGCCCTGTGGAAACAACTCCGGTATTATCGACGCTTGTAAAGCCTCTAAGAGGAAAGCGATCGCGTGCGAGTAGTTCTATATCGGCTGTGTAGGGCTTTTCTCCTGGGGTGAAAATCGCATCAATTTCTTGGAAGGGGCTGCGACAGAGCCATCGCAGGTCCTGTAGCAGCAACTCGGAGTCTAAGGGCTCATCGCTACAAAGGCGGATCTGCCTGCAAATAGAGGAAGCGGAGACCCACCTGTTATGAGAGACCCGGATCTGTCCAAGGCGTCCCTCTTGGATCTGCACATGCAGATGGTCATCCTCGCAAATAGAGGTATCGACAAAGACAAGAGGTTTGCCCTCTCTTTTAAAAAAGGCGGCAATGGTCTTTTTGAGGCAAAAGAGAGTTTCCTCCGTCCAGGGCAGATCAAGGTAGGGCACGAGCTCCTTGCACAGCTCCAGCTCTAATCCTGGCAGATCAAAATGGTCGATTCTAATGCCTTGGAACTCTATCGCAGGAGAGCCGCTTGTCCCTTCTACAGAGAGAGTGCGAGCCCCTAGCAAAGCGGGCAGAGCCAAAAAAAGAAATTTAAGCTTCAAAAAGGGCTTGCGCATAGGCTTTGGGATCAAAGGGCATGAGATCCTCGATCGTTTCCCCAACTCCCACCCACTGGATCGGGATGCCCCACTTCTGGTAGATGGCAAGGGCTATGCCTCCTTTGGCTGACCCGTCGAGTTTGGCTAGGATAATGCCCGTTAGTGGGGTGAAGGAGTGGAAAATTTCGACCTGGTCCAAGGCATTTTGCCCTGTTGTGACATCGAGGACAAGAAGAGTTTCATGAGGAGCGCCTTGAACCACCTTGCCGACTACTTTCCGCACTTTTTCTAGCTCGCGCATTAGATCCGTTTTATTTTGCAAGCGCCCGGCTGTATCGATAAGGGTAAGGTCTAAGTTTCTTGCTTTGGCAGAGGTGACCGCATCAAAGGCCACCGCTGCAGGGTCGCCACCTGGCTGGGATTTAACAAGAGGGAGATGGAGTCTCTCTGCCCAAGAAGAGAGCTGATCGATGGCGGCTGCTCGGAAAGTATCGCCGGCCGCAAGCAGGACCTTCTTTCCATCTGCCTGGTAGAGATGGGCGAGCTTGGCAAGGGTTGTCGTCTTGCCGCTGCCGTTGACCCCCACAATGAGAATCACCGTGGGCTCTCCAGGAGGGGGAGATTTGGCTGCTACCTTAGGAGGCTTTTCGAGAATCGCCATCGACTGATTTTGCAAAAAAGCGAGAAGTTCTTCTTTGGCAATATCGGGGTTCTTGCGCCAAAAATGGCGCAACTCCTCTGCCATAGAAAGACTCAGCTCACTACCTAAATCGGCTTCATAGAGGATCTGCTGGAGCTTGTCGAAGCTCTCTTCACTCCACGGCTCCTTGAACAAAGAGCGCAGCCGAGCACCAAGAAATTGTCTTGTCTTGGTGAGGCCACCCTTGATTTTTTGGTAACTAGATTTTAAAAAACCAAACACTTGTAGAAAAGGAGTGTAGCACATATAGAAAGATAAAGAGAAGGATTCAAGTGAACCTGCACGAATACCAAGCTAAAGAAATTCTGCTCCACTATGGAATTCCCATTCCCGATTTTGGTGTGGCCTCAAATGAAAAAGAGGTGGACGAAATCATAGAGCAGCTTTCCCTGAAAGAGGCAGTGGTCAAAATCCAGGTCCATGCAGGGGGAAGAGGCAAGGCGGGGGGTGTGCGGTTTGCCAAGACTCCAAAAGAGATTCGCAAGATTTGTGAAGAGCTCATCGGAATGAAGATGGTGAACAACCAGACAGGTCCCCAAGGCATCCTTGCTCATCAGGTCCTCATCTCAGCCCCACAATCCATTGCCAAAGAATATTATGTCGGAGCGATCATGGACCGGGTGGAGGCAAGACCTCTTCTCATCGCCTCTCCCGAGGGAGGGGTGGAAATTGAGGAGATTGCCGAGAAGACCCCGGACAAGATCATCAAAATACCCATTGGGCTAGATGGGAAAGTCAGGCCCTACCATCTCCAGCGCCTTTGTAACTTCATGGGGTGGAAGGGCGATCTGGCCAAAGTAGGAGCGCAGATCTTAAGTGGGGTGGCGCTCTCCTTTATGGAAAAAGATGCCTCTTTGCTCGAGATCAACCCCCTCATCCAAACCAAGGAGGGAGAGCTTGTAGCGCTCGATGCCAAACTGAGCATCGATGATAATGCTCTTTTTCGCCAAAGTGAACTTGCCGCTCTGTATGATCCAACCCAGCAGCTACCGAGTGAGGTGATCGCAAGAGAATTTGATCTTTCCTATATCGCTCTTGATGGAACAATTGGCTGTATGGTCAATGGAGCAGGACTTGCCATGGCGACGATGGATATCATCGGCCACTATGGGGGAAGAGCTGCCAATTTTCTCGATGTAGGGGGAGGAGCTTCAAAAGAAAAGGTGGCAGAAGGGTTTAGGATCATTCTCTCCGATCCTCACGTAAAGGCGATTCTGGTCAACATTTTTGGTGGGATCATGAACTGCGCTGTGCTAGCAGAGGGGATCATTGAAGCCGCGCGCGATTTTTCCATCCAGGTTCCTCTGGTTGTTCGCCTTGAAGGAACCAATGTGGAGCAGGGGAGGAAGCTTCTTGCTGAATCAGGCCTTGCCATTGAAGGAGCAGATAGCCTAGCAGAGGCTGCTGAAAAGGCGGTGAGGGTACAGCGTGGCGATACTGGTTAATAAAAAAACGAAGGTGATCACACAAGGGATCACAGGGCAAGCAGGCCGCTTCCATACCGAGCAATGTTTGGCCTATGGCTCCGATTTTGTCGGCGGGGTGACCCCTGGCAAGGGAGGCGACAAGGTACTCGATCTGCCAGTCTTTGACACTGTCTACGACGCAAAAAAACAGACCGGGTGCACAGCGAGCATGATTTTTGTGCCGGCGCCTTTTGCGGCAAACGCCATTTTAGAGGCAGAAGATGCGGGCATTGAACTGATCATCTGCATCACAGAGGGAATTCCCATCCGTGATATGGTGGAGGTGAGTCGCGTCATGCGCTCTAGCAAAACCTCTCGGCTCATTGGCCCTAATTGTCCTGGAATCATTACCCCGGGAGCCTGTAAAATCGGCATCATGCCTGGATACATTCATAAAAAAGGGAAAACGGGAATTGTCTCTCGCTCTGGAACCTTGACCTACGAAGCGGTCTGGCAAACGACTCAGCTGGGGCTGGGCCAGAGTAGCTGTGTTGGGATAGGCGGTGATCCTTTAAATGGCACCAGCTTCATCGATGTGCTTAAGCTTTTTGAGAACGATCCTGAAACCGAGGTGATCCTCATGATCGGAGAGATCGGAGGAAGCGCCGAAGAAGAGGCAGCGGGCTGGATCAAATCCCACTGTAGTAAGCCGGTGGCAGCTTTCATTGCTGGATCGACCGCTCCTCCTGGGCGAAGAATGGGCCATGCAGGTGCGATTATCTCTGGTGGCAAAGGAACGGCCAAAGAAAAAGAAAGGGCACTCAAAGAAGCGAAAGTCTTTGTCACCCCTTCGCCCGCTGAAATGGGCAAAGTAGTCTTAGAAGCATTAAAAAAATGATCAATATCCCTGGACGTATCCCAATTACGATTCACCCCCTCTTTTGGCTGACCGCGCTCCTCATTGGCTTTTTGAGCAGCCAAGGCAGTCCACTGGCCATACTCCTTTGGATCGTTGTGATCTTGGTCTCTGTGCTTGTCCATGAATTTGGCCATGCGCTGATGGCACTTGCTTTTCACCTGAAGCCCTCTATCGAACTTGTCGCTCTTGGAGGGGTTACCACCCATGAAGGCAAAGATCTTCCTCTTTGGAAACAGTTTCTCATTGTCTTAAACGGCCCGCTCTTTGGCTTTTTACTCTTCCTCTCTGCCTGGGGCCTTGGCAAACTCCCTCTTGGAGAGACCCTTTCCACCGTCTTCCTCTTTTTTTCTAGAGTCAACCTCATTTGGACCATACTCAATCTTGTCCCTGTGGTTCCTCTTGACGGAGGACAGCTGCTTCGCATTGTCCTCGAGGCTCTCTTTGGAAAGAAGGGATTTAGGTATAGCTTAATCGTTGGAATGGGGCTTTCACTTGCCCTCAGCGTCCTCTTTTTTCTCTCTCAGAATTTTCTGCCCGGAGCCCTCTTTTTCCTCTTTGCCTTCCAGAGCTTTGACATCTACCGCCGCGTGAGACGCATGACAGAGGAGGACCACAGTGCCCTTCTCAAACAAGCCTTCGAACAGGCCGAGCTCGACCTCAAAGAGGGCAACAAGGAAAGTGCCCTTGCCGCTTTTGAACGCATCCATAAGCAGACACATGAAGGAATGCTCCACTTCTTATCGGCTGAATACCTAGCCTTCCTAAAGTATGAGAAGGGAGAAACTCTAGAGGCCTACAAACTTCTGCAGTCAATCCGCCGCCGGCTCTCTCGCGAAGCGCTCTGTCTTCTCCATAAAGTCGCCTTTGACCAGAAAGACTACCAGCTCGTAGCCGAAATCGGAGGCACCTGCTTCCAAGTCATGCAAGTTAAAGAAGTGGCACTGCGCACGGCCTTTGCCTGCGCTGCTCTCAAAGAAGAGAAGTCAACGGTTGGCTGGCTAGAGGCCGCCTTCCAAGAGGGGCTCGAAGACATCTCTTCCATTCTGAAAGAGAGCTACTTCGATCCCGTGCGCGAGAGTCCGCTTTTCAAGCAGTTCGAGAAAATGCACGCCGGTTCACAAGCCAGTGAGTGAAAAACTGGCTTTGTTGTGTAATTCACGTTTCGACTTCGCATTCTTAAAATAAGATATTTAAAACCACAGAGCTCGCAGAGAACACAGAGATTAAAAAAACAAGAGAAATGGTCTACAAACATCTGTGGAGCATCGGTTTTAGTTTTTTTACTGGCCTTTGGCCATTTGGCTTTTGTTTTTAGCACTAAAATGCGCTTCTAAAATTTCGATCACTCCATGAACCTATCCGCAAATTTGAAGGGCTCCTTTTTGAGTCTTTTCTCGTCGTTTTTAAAGCCGCTTCTTGGTCTACTTAACTTAAGTATGTCCTGCGAAGCGGCTTTAAAAACGACGAAAAAATCCTTCAAAAATCAGCACCTTCAAATTTGCGGATAGGTTCATCAGGATCATTTTCTTTCAAACACTCCCAAACGGCTTTAGCAATAAGCTGTTCATTCAACAGGTCTTTGGTGGGGTTATATTCACGGGGCTGTTTTTTTAATTTAACCATAGATCCAGTCTTGATGAATTTTTTCCGCTGATCGATTGTACCATAGATTGAACAATTTTAGTCAATTTAAAAGTATGTCTTTTGGCTTTTTTTGGATTTTGATACAATATGGCCCCATATGGTCAGTGTCAACAAAGAAGCTACACACAAATTTGTCATTGTTCTGAACGAAAAATCCCCCGTCGGCAAGCTCCTGAGCGCCACGGGGCAGCTGGCTATGTCTCTCTATCATGAGGCGACAGAGCAGCAGCGCTCTCAGATGAATTTTGTTCCTCTGCAAGGTCCAAGTGGGGACTCTCTCATCAGCGTGTCAACCTGCTCATTTGTTGTGTTAAAGGGGACTGGAGGACAGCTCTTGACTCTCTATCTCAAGGCAAAAGAACTGGGGTTCTTATCGGCTATTTTCACAAGCACCATGAGCTACAATGGCATTGAAGAAGATCTGATCCTTAAAACAGCTACGACCCCCTTAAGTGACGTAGAGCCTTACGGCGCCGCGCTGTTTGGGCAGATCGATGCTGTGCATCCTCTGACCAAGAAGTTTTCCGTGTTTAAATAAAGTCCTTGGCCGTTTTTGCGTGGAACAAAAATCCTCTAAGCAAGTGCAATATCTAATGAAAATTCGGGGAAGGCCATCTTAACCATCGAGATGACTTTGAGAGTTGGATTGCATTTTTTGGATTCTAATCTTTGGTAGCTGTAAATATTATCGAACCCCATTTTTTCTGCGACCTGTTCCTGTGTCCAGCCGTGTTGTATCCGATGGTATCTCACCAGGAATGAAAAGGCCACTGAAGGATCTAGTGGAACTTCTACAACATATTTCGACTTTCTTATAGAAACGTCTGGAAGATTAGCCAAGTCTGCAGAACTTTCGGGTTCCTGCACGTAAAGATTCAAAGCCTCTTTCATATTTGCAAGGAGCTCTTCCTTAGAATCTCCCTCTGTAAAGCAACCATCAAGTTCAAGGCAACGAGCAATCCCCCTTTTGTGAAGCATAGATCTCGGATATTTTGCTCAGCTGGTAAATCCGATCTAATTTGCTCTAAATAGAGAGGAACACCTCCCGTAATGGAGAGAACTTTGAATTTTTCATAGGACGAGACTCTTTTCTCTTTCGGATGCCAAAAAGCATTGCAAACGTTTAGAGGGAGCTCCTCAAGGATTAAGTCGATTGTCACCCTGCCGACAAATCCTGTACTGCTTAGAATA
>JABDDY010000027.1:0-865 GCA_013287365.1 Chlamydiota bacterium | reverse complement strand
CGATCCAAGAGGAAATGGATCCACATAAAATAAGGATCAACTGTGGATTTTTGCTAAAGTACATATCCCAGCAATTTTTTAGTTTTCCTAAAAATTCCGAATCCTTGCTTCCCATCCAGGAAATCTCATCAAACACAATGAGAATACGCCCTTTCTGCGTCTGTTTTGAAAGGTGCCAAAACAGATTGCCCCAGTCATCGGGATGAACACCCGGGATGCCTGCTCTTGTTAATTGGAGAACAAACTCATCGCGCTGTAATTGGGCTGTTGTTTTGCGACTTGGAGGAGTGCCTGTAAAAAAGAAACTCCTCATCTCTTTCCCAAATTCAGCAAGAAGCCTACTTTTCCCAATTCGTCGACGTCCGCGAACCACGATTAAACTGGCACTTTTCTTCTTTAACAGCCCCTTGAGTCTGTCCATTTCAGCTTCCCGACCAATAAATGGTGATTCGTGCATAGACAATACCCCTTTTTCTGAGCTCTATTGTAGGTGGCTTTCCATACAAAATCAAGCTGTAAACGTGCAAATGCATATTTACAGCCGATTTTTACCACCATAAAAAAGGCTGCTAATCAGCATTTACCTATTTACAGCCACTTTTTAACAGAGAGAACTCTGACCTGTAAATCAGCAAATGACGTTTTGCGGACACTTTTCGCCTCTTTTTAAAATAAATTTTATATATTCTTATTGACATTGCCAACTATATTTGGTAGAATGTAAGATATCTGTAACAGGAGCGCTTGGTACCAATAAGCGGAAAGGATATGTGCAAGCTCTTCCAAGAGGAAGGTTATGAGATTATTCCCGGTGGTGGGAAAGGAAGCCACTGGAAATTAAAGAAAAAAGGGTGCCCTATAGCGA
>JABDDY010000026.1 GCA_013287365.1 Chlamydiota bacterium | reverse complement strand
AGTTCCCCCTCACCCAAACGGATGGAAAAACCGGCAACTTCCTCTATTGTCATTGACCCCTCTTTGCGAAAGGAGACAGCTCTCTCTGAAGAAGAAATGGCCTCTTACAACCTGGTCAAACTCTATAGCGATTTAGAAGAGAAGGAGTTTGTCACCTACGCCATCCAGCAGAACCTCTCTTACCTAGCCTTTTCGTGGGCAAAAAATCTGCCTCCGCATCTCTATGCAAGGTATGATGAAAGCCCAAATGCCAACATCAACCGGTTAGATCCGGTCGTTGACCCTGGTGAGATTGGAGCCCCGGCTCTCTATAGTGCGTATAAAAGTGAAAAGCTCAAGATTCCGCATACCCCTTCTTATAAATCTTTCGAGGTGGAGCTTCTCTCCTTTCCAGAGGATGGTAAGGAGGTCTCCCTCTATTATGGCGAGGTGATAGATGAGAAAATGAGCAGACTCTCTGCGCTGCCCTCTTCTCGAGCCTTTGTTTTTGTCGGGCGTGGGACCAAGTATTTCCCCTACGCGGTATTTGATCCCAAAGATGGCTCTCTGACTCCTCTGATCAGCGTGCCTGGCTTTGAACTGCTGGCCAATATCATTTCCCTCGATGCTCCTCCGATCACTCCGAAGCAAGAAGAAGAGCCCTATTATGTTCTTGAAAATGGCTATACCCAGCTTGTCTTTAGCACCAAAAGAGGGGCGATCTTTGCCATTAACCTCCCGTTTGCAAACGAAAAAAATCCCTCAAATCCTGTTAGAGAGATTGATTTTGACCGGATCCTTGCCAAAGACTATGCGATGAACGACGCCTTCCCGCAGCGCCCCTATCTTGTTGTGACAAAAAAAGGAGAAGCCCCTGAGCTGAGACAGCCTCAAGTGGGGGGCTATTACCCGCTGCTTAGGCGAGATATCATGGGCATTGGAGGAAAACCCTCGCTCCAAATTCCGACCCAGACCTACGCCTTTGCAATGACTGCCGCCGAACCCACAAAGTCCTCGGACTACGTAGTCAAGCGCTTTGAAAAGAACCTCATTGAGTTTGAACTGATCGAAGAAAATAGACGCTTCACTAAAATTTACACTCTGCCAGAAAATCCCGATGAGGCTCCCTATTGCTTTGATGTGTCGATCAAGCTAGAGGGAGATGCCAGAGACCAGATGATCGGTCTCGGAGTTCCCGAGGTTGAGCTGATCTCAGGCAGTTTTACCCCAGTCCTCAAGTACCAGGTCACCCGCAATGGCAAGCGAGCTGTCGAAAAGATCGACCCTCCTAAGAAACACATCACACTATCCCATGTCCAACCCAACTGGGTCTGTAACAGCAACGGCTTTTTTGGGATCATTGCAGCCCAAACAGCTGCTGCGCCGCCAGGTCTTGCTGTACGCCCTCTTTCTGGAGAACTTGTTCCCTCGCGCATTACGCTCATCGATGCGGGGTTCCAGCGCTTCCCCATTTCGAAATACCCGGGCTATGAGATGCAAGTCCCTCTCGATCCGAATACAGGAATCGCTAAGATGCGCGTCTTTGCAGGGCCTTTTGATAAAGAGATTTTAGCAAAAGTCGATGCCGCCTACACCAATTTCCAGACGGGTGAAAGTCCCGATTTCAACGCTGTTTTAGGCTCTAACGGCTGGTTTTCTTTCATCTCTGAGCCCTTTGCAAAATTTCTCTTCTTCTTGATGAATTTTTTCTACAACCTGACACACTCCTGGGGCTTTTCCATTCTTCTCCTCACTGTTGCTTTGAGAATCATGCTCTATCCACTCAATAGCTGGTCGATCAAATCTACCCTCAAGATGCAGGCCATTTCTCCTAAAATCACCGCCATCCAAGAAAAGTACAAAAAAGACCCCAAGCAGGCACAGCTCCAGATCATGAATCTCTACCGCGAGTCTGGTGTCAACCCCTTTAGTGGCTGTCTGCCGCTGCTCATCCAGATGCCCTTTTTGATTGGGATGTTTGATCTGCTCAAATCGAGCTTTGAGCTGCGTGGTGCTCCCTTTATCCCTGGATGGATCGATAACCTAGCCGCTCCCGATCTGGTCTTTAGCTGGGATTATCCGCTCATCTTCTTTGGCAACAGTTTCCACCTACTGCCTTTTTTGCTCGGTGCTGTCATGTACCTGCAGCAGCGCTATAGCTCTGCCACCCCCGGAACCACCCCTAAAAAGCTGACCGATCAGCAACGCCAGCAGCGCATGGTTGGCAACATCATGGTTGTTGTGTTCACCGTCATGTTCTACAACTTCCCTTCAGGGCTTAACCTCTACTGGCTCTTCTCGATGCTCCTTGGTATTGCGCAGCAGTGGTGGACCACAAAGCGGATGCAAAAACAGCCCCCCGCTGTAGTCGTGCTGAAAAAATGAAGCTATGGGAAGCCTTTTTAAGTGAGCTCGAAAAAGAGCTTGGGAAAGAGGCCACTTCTCGCTGGCTAAATCCTTTAAAAGTGGTCGACTACGACGCTGCCAATCTTTACTTAAAAGCTGAAGATGCTTTTCAGGTGCTCTTTTTCGAAAAAGAGATCCGGAAAATAGCCCTAGAGCGTTTTGTCGGAGAAAATGGGCGGAAAATCAAGATCCACTTAAGCGCCTCTGATCTTCCTCATTCAGAAAAAAAGAGAATAGAGCTTCCCCCCTCTTCACCTTACAGCAGTACACCACTTGATCCAAGCCATACCTTTGCGACCTTTATTCCAGGAGAGAAAAATGGACTCCTGATGCAATTTCTAGAAGCTAAGACGACAGAAAACCCTCTCTTTTTATTTGGAGGACCAGGTGTGGGAAAAACGCACCTTCTCATGGCTATTGGAGCAAAGCTCCAGCTTGAGGGGAAGAGGGTTTTTTTCACCCATGCGGAGACCTTCACAGAACACGTGGTGAAAGCGATTCGAAGTGGCGACCTTGTCCCTCTTCGACAAACCTATCGCCATGTCGATGTGCTACTTGTTGACGATATTCACGCTCTTGCAGGGAGAAGGGCAACGCAGGAAGAGTTTTTTCATACGTTCAATAGCTTGCACAGTAGAGGTTGCAAAATCGTCTTAAGCAGCACTCTTTCCCCCTGTAGGTTAAGTGAGATAGAGCCGCGGCTCATTAGCCGTTTTGAGTGGGGCATCCTCTTTGAAGTCTATCCTGTGGCACAGGATCTTTTACTCGAAGTGCTCAAAAAGCGGGCAGAGCAACTTCAGCTTGTTTTAAGTGATGAGGTGACAAGCGAGCTCTCTCGCCTTTTTATCAGCAGCCCCAAAGCTCTTCTACGAGCGTTCCATGCGCTTGCCTTAAGAGCTAAAGGGAGGGTGACAAAGGAAGCTCTTCCCCTTCTGCTCTCCGACCTTCTGGCAGAGGAAAAAAAGGAAAAACTCTCGGCGGAAAAAATCTTAAAAGTGGTTGCCGATTACTTTCATGTGCAAGTAGAAGACCTTCTTGGTAGATCCCAAGCCCAAGAGGTAACCCTCCCTCGACATATCGCCATCTTCCTGTGTAGGCAAGAACTCCACCTTTCGTTTCCCTCAATCGGAAAGCTCTTTTCTCGCGATCACTCGACAATCCTAGCAAGTAATAAGGCAATCGGAAAAAAAAGAGAAAAAGAGCCGGAGATTGCTCGGGCTCTTTTCGACCTAAAAACTGAGCTTGCCTCCTATTCTTACCCGAGAAAGGAGGATAGGAAGATGAGTTGGGTTAAAAACTGAGCTTAAATCTTACGCCATTCCGGAGCGGTAACGGGTTTCCCGCTTGTATCTTTCATTCCTCTCATCGGAGGCACTTTTGGGGCTTCTGAAGTGACCGGTTTCCCTTCGAAGATATCTTTTGCCTTTCCACGCCAGCTCTCGACTGCGTTGACAAAAACAGGAGCAAACCTACAGAGCTCGTTGGCATCTGTTCCCACTCCCATAGACAGCATGGCATGCATGAGAACGAGCTCTTCTGGAACCGCTACACCAATACCGCCTCCTGCCATTTGACCGCCGAGCATGGATCCTTCAAGAAGAGCCTCGTAAAGGCGCAGGCGAGTTTTTTCATCTTTGGGCAGACCATCGAGAATGGGTGAATAAAGATAAAGGCGGTCGGAATTAGGCTCATAGGTCAAGTGCAAGGAAAAGGTATTATCAATTCCGAGAATACAGGTGTGGTTTTCATCAAAAGCCAGCCCCTCGAGATTCAGCTCTTTGCCAAATGCCTTAAGGTTCTGCTTGGCGTTTTCTAATGACATTTTTCCTCCTTCGAATGAGAAGAATCTTGCTTTCTTCTAATTCTAGTCAGTTTCCCAAAGAATCGTAAAAAACCGCAACAAAAAATTTATCAGAAATTTAAATTTTACAATATTGCCCTTCTGATAACACGTGCCCTTGCCCGTGCCCGTGCCCGTGCCCGTGCCCGTGCCCGAGTGCAACGGTACGACCAAGGCACATAGGTAACACTTAACCAACCCACATGAGTAACACATTAAGCTGTAAATACCCTCTCGGGCACGGGCACGGGCAGGGGCACGGGCAAGGGCAGGGGCACGATACGCAGAATCTTTACTATTCAACAGAATTTGGTATAAGGTGAGTTTTCATACTCATATGCTCAAAAAACTACATGTCCAAAGAGGGAGCGCTCGCCCCCTCGGGGTTTCGCAAAGACCCGAGGGGCTCAACTTTGCCCTTTTTTCTAAAGAGGCCAAGACAGTCACTCTTTGTCTTTTTACCCCAGGTAGTGAGCAGCCCTTAGCGGAAATCACTCTCGACCCACGCCTCAATAAAACGGGCTATATCTGGCACCTACTTGTCGAAAACCCGCCTGGGAGGCTCGAATATGGCTATAAAATCCAAAAAACTCCGAAAGCCCCTCATCCCAATCCTCCTCTCACCCTTTTGCTCGATCCTTATGCAAAATCACTGAACCTCTCCTCTAAATGGGGTGAGAAACTGCGCCCTTTGCGCGGAAGAGCACTGACCTACATCCCCTTTGATTGGGAGGGAGATGCGCCACCAAATATTGCGGTTGAAAAACTGATCATCTATGAAATGCATCTGCGTGGCTTTACCAACCATAGCTCAAGTGGAGTCAAGGAAAAGGGAACCTATCTCGGGATGATCGAGAAAATTCCCTATCTGAAGGAGCTCGGGATTAATGCGGTAGAGCTTTTGCCTATTCATGCCTTTGATGAGACAGAAAACCCTCATCTCAATCCCCTCACCCATGAACGTCTCTACAACTTCTGGGGCTACTCGCCTCTAAACTACTTTGCTCTAAGCAATCGCTTTGCCAGTAAAAGTGAGTGGGGAGAGGAAATCATGGAATTTAAGCAGCTTGTCAAGGCGCTGCACAAGGCTGGGATCGAGGTCATTTTAGATGTTGTCTTCAACCATACAGCCGAGAGCAAACATAAGATCCTCTCGATGCGAGGGATCGATGAAAAAAGCTACTACCAGCATGCCCCAGACGGCCACCTCCTCGATTTCACAGGGTGTGGCAATACCTTAAACTGCAATCATCCAGTTGTCTCTGCTCTTATCCTTGAATCGCTCCGCTACTGCGTGAGCGAGCTGCATGTCGATGGTTTTCGCTTTGATCTAGCCTCAATCTTTTCGCGTGGGCAATCGGGAGAGATCCTCAGCGACCCTCCGATCATCCGCCTCATCACCTCTGATCCTCTTCTCGCAGGGACCAAGCTCATTGCCGAAGCTTGGGATGCGGCAGGTCTTTACCAGGTGGGAAGTTTCCCTGGAGGAAAGCGATTTGCGCAGTGGAATGGTCGATTCCGAGATACGGTGCGACGCTTCATCAAGGGAACAGATGACCTAGCAGGAATGTTTGCAACCGCCCTCTGTGGATCGCAAGACCTCTTTGGGCAAGGAACTCCTCTGCAGAGCCTCAATTTCATCACAGCCCATGATGGGTTTACCTTGAGAGATCTTGTCTCCTACCAAAGCAAACACAATCAAGAAAATGGGGAAAAGAACCTCGATGGGGTAAATGAAAATGAGAACTGGAACTGCGGAGTGGAAGGGCCCTCCTCCGATCCTGGGATCACCAGCCTGCGAGAGCGTCAGATGCGGAACCATCTTCTAGCACTTTTTGTTTCGATTGGCATTCCCATGCTCCTCATGGGAGATGAATATGGACACACAAAAGAGGGGAACAACAACAGCTATGCTCTCGACAACTGGAAAAACTACTTCCTCTGGGAAGAGCTTGAAAAATCCAAGGATTTTACCCGCTTTGTGCGTCTACTCATTGCCTGGAGAAAAACACTTCCCCATCTGGAGCGAAGAAGCTTCCTGAGTCCAGAAGAGGTGATCTGGCATGGCCACCTTCCGGGCAAGCCCGACTGGTCAAATGAGTCTCGCTTTGTCGCTTATCAGCTCAAGGCCACCTCTGGAGACCTCTACATCGCGTTTAATAGCCACTTTGAAACAGCTTCCATCACTCTACCAGAGGGCAAGTGGCAACAGCTTGTCAATACCTCACTTGGTTCCCCACAGGATATTGTAGGGGAGCTCAAAACCGCTCCAGAGGTAGCTTCAAAGATCGATCTGCCCAGCCACAGCGCTCTTTTGCTTATTATCAACAAAGCTGGTATCGTCTAGGAGAAAATGGGACTTCTCTCTTTCGCATTTTTCGTTCTACTTGCAGCCTCTCTTCATTTCTTTGCCTATTCCAAGGGCTACTTTCGCCTCCCCTATCAGGCACTTGCTGTAAAAGGTCATGTCAGCGGGAAAATAACGCTTCTGGCCTTTGCCCTCTACTGGATCATCGCTCTTTTTGCAGGCTATGTGCTACCAGCTGTGCCTCTTTCTCTCTACGCATTTCAGCTGTTTGTCCTGCTGCTGATTTTGGCTCTACTCTACCTTCTAACCTTTAAAGAGAACCTCTGGAAACAGCAGAAGCAAACAAGCCGGCTTTTCGACTGGGCCTTGGGTCTTGCAACCTGGTTTCTCAGTTTCCCTCTTGTCACAGCCATTGGAGAACTTGCAGACTGGCTCTTAAGCCAGTTTTTTGGAGCGCAAACCTATGAGCAGACAGCTGTCCGCTTTTTGAAGAAAGCAGCCGAGATGAATCTCTCTCTTGTGATCGCCTTTGTCACCATTGTAGTCTTAGCCCCTCTTGTCGAAGAGCTTCTTTTTCGCGGCATCTTGCAAAGCTATCTGAAAAGCAAACTGGGGGCCAAAGCCGCTATTCTCCTCTCGGCCTTTACCTTTTCCCTTTTTCACTTTTCACCCAGTCAAGGCCTTGGCAATGTCTCGCTTTGTCTCTCGCTTCTCATCCTAGGATGCTACCTCGGCTTTCTCTATGAAAGACAGCGCTCTCTTTTTGCCTCGCTCGGGCTCCATATGACCTTCAATACAGTCAGCACTCTACGGATTCTCCTAGCTCCTGAAACGGCATGAAAATGGAATCTTTTGGAACCTCTGATATCGGACTTGTACGCACCACAAATGAGGATGTCTGGGCCCATCTGTCCAAAGAGAACTTCTTCATTCTCGCCGATGGCATGGGGGGACACTTAGCAGGAGAGATCGCCGCAAGCGAAACCGTTCTCCACCTCTGCTCCTGGATCGAAAGACTCTTTGCCTTAGAAACACCCGTCAATGCTGACTCTCTGGTTTCTCCTTTAGAAAAAGCCATTCATCGCGCCAATGAGTGGGTCTATGCCATGGCCTCTGAAAATGAGGAGATGAGCGGCATGGGGACAACGCTTTGCCTAGCGCTTCTTCTTGGCTCTCAGCTTCTCTATGCCCATGTTGGTGACAGCCGCATTTATAGAGTGCGCAAAGAGAGACTCACCCGCCTGACAAACGACCACTCGCTTCGCGGTGAACTGATCGCAGCCGGTCAGCTTGATGAAGAGGAGCTCGGCTCCTTTCCATTCAAAAATGTCATTACAAGAGCGATGGGCACCCAGACAGAGGTCCTGCCCGATATTCAAGTGGCAGAGGTCCTCCCTGGAGACCTCTACTTTCTCTGTACCGATGGTCTGACCGACTGCCTAAACGACAAGAAAATTTTAGACATCATTAAACAAGAAAAAAGTGTAAAGGCCACCGTTCAAAAACTTGTTGAAGAGGCCAAAATGCAAGGAGGGCATGATAATATCACTGTTTTAATGTTTAAAATTAATTAAATTTATTTTTATTAAATATTAAAATATCAAAACTCCTTGTGTAAAAGCTATTCATTTGGTAGTATATTTGTATATAGTTTTATAATAGGAGTTTTTTATGAGTTTATATCCTACATCTGGTCTAAAATCGGCAGAGTTTGCTCCACTTGCAGCTACAGCCCCAAGTCAGACCAAAATTAGCTACACCCAACACAGCGATTCTTCGATAGTTTCTTCTGACAATTCTCGCTCTTGCTTGTCTCAAATCCGCGACAAAATAACAAACCTTCTCTCCTCTATTTGGGGATGGATCACCAGCTGGTTCCGCTCCCCGGTAAATACTCAGCAAACAAATAATCCCAGCTCTCCTGCTTCTACGGAAACTGTCTCTACAGTGCAACAGCCGACACTTTTTGTGGAAACGCCGGTTGGAACCGCACCGGTAGGAACCTCACAGATTATTTGGGACGAGATTTATGTACCGACTCCAGCTGAACCTTTGGTTATGGTTACAGCTACTCCAGTTGAGCATGAAGCTGTAACACAACAACCAACTACACCACCCATATTGCCTCCTGTTGTTATAGAAAGACAGGTGACTAAGCCGCCTGAGCAGACTCCGCAACAGCAGCGGCCAGAACCGCAAAAAGCAGCAGAGCCAAACATCTGGGGGACAAATTCTCAGATCGATGAAGGTCATGATTCCATTTTCTTTAGGCAGTATTAATATTTAAAATTTTATATTCAAACAGGACTCCCTTGTGTAAAAATGGCTCGTTTGTTAACATTTTTTGCATCTAAGGGAGTTTATTCCCCTCTCTCTTAAATTCTTAAGTGAACGTTTATTTAGACAATAACGCTACAACTCCTATTGACCCACGTGTACTTGAAGCCATGGTCGAGCAGTTGCAGCACTCCCCTGCTAACCCCTCTAGTACGCACCGCTTTGGGCAAATGGCCCGCCAGGCCATTAGAGGGGCTAGGGCACAGATTGCGCGGGCACTGCGCGTAAAAGAAGAGGAGCTGACCTTTACCTCAGGGGCTACAGAAGCGCTTGCGACTCTTTTGCTCTCCCTTGGCAAAAACGGCCATATCATTACCTCTGCAATTGAACATCTCTCTATTTTACAAACGGCGCACCATCTCGAGAAACAAGGAAGCGGTGTCACCTATTTACCTGTAGGCTCTTCTGGAGCTGTGTCCAGAGCCCAGGTGGAGGTTGCCATTACCCCAAAGACAGGTCTTATTGTCCTTGGTTCTGCAAATAGCGAAACGGGAGTGAAAAATCCGATCGAGGAGATTGCAGAGCTTGCCGCAAGTAGAGAAATTCCCTTTGTCGTCGATGGCGTTGGACTGTTTGGCAAGGAGCCTATGGCTCTTGTTCCAGGGATCAGCGCGTTTGTCGTTGCTGGGCATAAGATCCACGGCCCCCCAGGCATCGGTCTGCTTTGGGCAAAAGCTTCTTTTGAACCGCTGCTGCGGGGCGGTGGCCAGGAATTTAAACGGCGAGCCGGTACAGAGAATGTGCCAGCCATTGTGGGCCTTGCCAAAGCCATCGAGCTTTTAAGTAACGAGCTTCCCGCTGCCACAGAGCGCATGAGGAGGCTGCGCAATCGCTTGGAAAGTAGGCTCAAAGAGGCCATCCCCTCTATCCTCATCAACGGAACGGGGCCGCGCGCTCCCCACGTTTCGAGCATCACGTTTCCAGATCAGGACGGGGAACTGCTCCTGATCAAGTTAGATGAGGCCGGTATTGCCATTAGCCTTGGTTCTGCCTGCTCCTCTGGCGCATTAGAGCCTTCGCATGTGCTCCGTGCCATGGGGGTCCCCCATGACCTTGCCCGCTCCTCTCTGCGCTTTTCCCTCTCCCGTCTGACGACGGAAGAGGAAATAGACTATTGTGTGAAGACACTCGTGGGGCTTTGTTAGATCTCTTCATTTCCTTGCCCGTGCCCTTTTATATATCTGGGCAAGGGTTAGAAAGCGGTGCGGACGGAAATCTTCTTGGGACCCATGAGCGGGGCCTCTTCGACAACGAGCAGGAACTGGTCAATCTGAAGCTTTTCGCCTCTCTCTGGACTATGGCCAAGCTTTTCCTCAAAGAGCTCTTCTAAAGTCAGCTTTTCATTGCCGCTTAAGTGCACGTGAAAGAGGCCATTGAACTCTTCCACTGTGAGAGTACCCAAAAAGGTGCGGTCGACAATGATGTGATGCGAGCGAGGGGCGATATCGCCAAAGGATTCCCACCGATCGACTCTCCCAAAAATCTGATCGATGATCGCATCAAGGGTGAGAAGTCCAACTGCACTCCCCTGCTGACTAAGGACAATGGCAACGCTCTGGTTATTGCTGCGAAACTGCTTCAAGATCTGGAGAATGGAGCTGCTCTCGGTGATGAACCAAGGAGGCCGCACATGGTCGCGTACTTTTTTACCCTCCTCTTCTCGAATCAGATCGCGTGGATAGACAATGCCAACCACTCTCTGGGGTTGTCTTTCATAGATCGGGACATAAGGAGTATAGGAACTCTGCAGTAAAGAGCGCATCTCTCCTACGGTGCAAAAAGAGGGCACCATCTGAACAGATTTGAGGGGGGTCATGATTTCGCTCGCTGTTTTATTTTTCAGCACAAAGAGGCTCGCTGCAATGGTGTTGATCTCTTTGCCTTGGCGCTCCTCCTCTAGTTTCCCAAACAGATGCTGCAGCTCTTCACGGCTTAAAAATTGCCCCTCTTGAGTAGAGGTTTTAAAGAGCTTGCTAATCAGGTAGCAGATGAGGTCGAAAAACCAGATGATCGGCCGCATGAGTAGAGAAAGGCCATAGAGCAGCGGCGCACCTAGCATCATCGCGTGCTCGGCAAAGCGCATACCAGCAAAAAGAGGGATCAATTCGGCAAGGAGAATAACGAGGAAGATTTGAGAAAGAGGGGCCCAATCGGGATTGACACCGAGCTTTTCATAGAGACGACGCGCGCACTCAGAGCCAATCTGCAAACAGCTATTGATTCCAATCAGTGCTGTTCCAAAAAGAAGCCCTGGCCGAGCGACCAGTTTCTGGATGAGGCGCGCTCTTCGATTGCCTTGGGAAACCCAGTACTGCAACCGCACCTTGTTGAAACAGACAGCCGCCATCTCGAGCATGGCGAAAACCCCTTGCATGAAAAGGAAAAAGAGGGTGAGAAAAAAATAAAAACGCCAGCTCACTTGTTCTTTCTCATCTTGCGGATATAGACGCGCCGCACCCGTTTAGTATCGGCAGAGAGAACCTGAAAGAGTAGATTTTGCCACTCAAACTTAGTTCCCGTTTTGGGAATATCTCCCAGCTTTTCAGTTAACCAGCCGCCGACTGTCACCATGTAGTTTTCACTCTCTAAAGAGACATCAAAAAGAGCCTCCAGCTCCATGAGCTCGAGCTTACCGCTTGCGATGATCACATCCTCTCCTGACCTTGTGTAGCGGCTTTTGACATCTCGACGATCGATGATCTCCCCCACAATAGCCTCTACAAGATCCTCGAGGGTTAAAAGCCCGGAAAAAGAGCCATATTCATCGACAATGATCGCAAGACTCTCTCTTTTCTCATACATCTGTTCCAAAAGCAGGTGGGCATGGGTCGACTCGGGGGCAAAAAAGGGCTTTTTGAGTAGGGATAGCAGATCGGATGAACTGTGCAAACTCTCTTTGCTTAGGAAAAATTGCCCGCTTGTCATGATGCCGAGAAGCTTGTCAAGGCCTCCATTGCAAATAGGAATACGCGTGCATTCTTGGTCGACAAAAAGATGGACAAGCTGAGAGAGAGGCTCATCGAGATCGAAAAAAAGCACCTCTTCTCGCGGTCTCATGAACTCTTTGGCAAGGCCATTTTGCAAATTGAGATACCCGCGCATGAGATCGGCCTCATCCTCGGCAAGAATGCCGCTTTCGCGGGAAGTGCGAAGCGCATGCTGCAGCTCCCCAATGGAAATTTCTTCCTCTTTCTTTAAAAAGAAGACGAAAAACCGCGAGAGGGTGGTGGTCATTTTGAGAAGAATGCGGCTGATCGGGTAGAGCAACTTCTGTAAAAACAGCAGCGGGCCACAAACAGAGGGGGCGATTTTCTCGTTTAGGACAAGACCGATCGACTTTGGGATGACCTCTCCAAAAATGAGGATGAGGGCAAGAGGGACCCCCACTGTGAGCAGCCAGCTCGAATAGAGCCCAAACAAGCTCGACATGCTATTTTGGATGAAAATGCTGATCGTGATGTTCAAGATGATCATCGTGATGAGCAGATCCCGTGGCGATTCTAAAAGTGTGGCCACTTTACGCTTAGAGGGATTGGGATCCCGGCTCATCACCTTCACTTTAAAGGGAGACAAGGAAAAAAGAGCGACCTCTGAACAGGCCAAAAAACCTAAGGTAAAAAGGAAAAGAATGAGAAGAAAAAGAATCAAAGCAGAGTGCACTTTTCAATCTTCAAAGCAGACTTTAGTGTCTCCTTGAGCCACCATCCCCAGTTGTTTGCGCATCACCATTTGGACAAAGGCAGGATCTCCCTGGCTTTCCACCTCGAGCAAAAGCTCCCCTTTCAAAACACTTGCCTCTTGCAACTGCCCAGTAAGCAGGAGCCTCTTGTCTTCAAGCTGCCGAAGGTCCCTGTTTCTTTGCCCCATGCCATGGGCATAAAAACCGTAGCAGAGCAGCATAAAGAGGCCGGCCCACCAGAATTTCAGAAAAAATCTAGCCATCTATTTTTTTTCTAAACGATTCTTAAGGAATAGGCAAGGTGATTTCTGTCTGTCGCATGTATTTGCCCCCGCGATCGGCATAGGACACCTCGCACACCTCTGCCGCTTCGAAAAAGAGCACCTGAGCTAAACCTTCAAAGGCATAAATGATTGCAGGAAGCGGGGTCGTATTGGAAATTTCGAGGGTGACATACCCCTCCCACTCTGGCTCAAAAGGGGTGACATTCACGATGATCCCACAGCGCGCATAGGTCGATTTGCCAATGCAGAGGGTGAGCACATTTCGTGGGATGCGAAAGTACTCTACGCTACGAGCAAGCGCAAAGGAATTGGGGGGAATGATGCAGCTATTTCCCACTAGATCGACAAAGGCGTTTGGACTAAACGCTTTGGGATCGATGAGCGAGTTGTTGAGATTGGTAAAAACCTTAAACTCATTTGACACGCGGAGGTCATAGCCATAGCTCGAAAGACCATAGCTAATGATGCGCTTGCCCTCTCTCTCCCTCACAAGCTCTTCTACAAAAGGCTCGATCATACCAAACTCTTTGGCCATCTGCCGAATCCAACGATCTGACTGTAAACTCATTTTTTCCTTTTCTGGGGGTATATACTTTGGTCTAATTGTAGTGGGGAAATTGTTTTTTTGCTAGGCTGATACTTAATGTCCGAATCCTTCATTCAATCTACCTGGGCCCAGCAAGACGATTCTTTCGAATCTCCCTTAAGACCAAGTTCTCTAGAGGACTTTATGGGACAAGAAGAGCCCAAACGGCGCCTTTCTGTCTTCATCAAGGCGGCCAAACAGCGAGGCGAGCCCTTGGGCCACATTCTTCTCTATGGCCCTCCCGGCCTTGGCAAGACCACTCTAGCGCAAATTCTGGCCAAATCGATGGGAACCTCTCTTGTCACAACCTCAGGACCCACAATTGAAAAAGCGGCTGATCTTGCCGGGATTTTAACCAGTCTCCAAAGAGGCGATATCCTCTTCATCGACGAGATCCATAGACTGGGCAAAACAATCGAAGAATACCTCTACCCCGCCATGGAAGATTTTCATCTCGATCTTCTCATCGATAGCGGGCAAAATAGCCGCGGGGTACGGGTCAAACTCAATCCCTTCACTCTTGTCGGCGCTACAACGCGTATTGGGCTCATCAGCAGCCCCATGCGCTCGCGATTTGCCTTTAGTTGCCGTCTCGATTATTATGAACCAAAAGTTCTCGCGCAGATTCTCCTTCGCTCTGCTTGTATTTTGAAGGTGAAGCTCACCGATGAGGGCGCTTTAGAAATCGCCAGTCGCTCTCGCGGGACCCCGCGCATTGCCAACCACCTGCTCCGCTGGGTACGCGATTATACGCAGATCCATGAGATTGCCCCGATTAATGGCAAGGTCGCAAGTGAAGCGCTCGAGATGCTCGCTGTTGACCACAGAGGACTAGAGGAAGTGGACAAGAAGATTTTGGAGATCCTGATTGATCACCATGGCGGAGGACCGGTAGGGGTCAGCACCATTGCAGTTGCCATTGGAGAAGATCCAATCACTGTCGCAGAGGTCTACGAGCCCTATCTCATTATGCAAGGCTTTTTAACAAGAACCCCACGAGGGCGACAGGTGACTCCTCTCGCATACAAGCACCTCGGCAAACCTTTTCAAGGAGAAGCTTAAATGAAAAAAACAGACTGGCTATGCATTTTTCTTACCACTTTTTGTCCCTTGGCACAGCTTCCAGCTGCTACTTTGGAAATTCCGACAGATATTTCGCAAAAGGCCAAACCTCTCACTCTGAAGGTACTCCTCACAAAACTTGCTGAGGAAGCAACCTTGGAGGTCAAAGGGCGCTTTCGCATCTACAACCCTCGCACCCACCAGATGATCGAATCTGGAAAAAATAAATGGGACCGGATTACCTATACAGAAAGTGGACTCAAATGGGGAGGTCTCTTCCCTGGTCAATTTGAACTGCGTCTTGTCCCCGCCGATGAAAAGACACAGATCCTTCTTGGAGGAGTTCCCTACAAAGGCTGTCTTGAGATCTACGGCGTTGGAGGAACGGTCAACGTGATAAACGAGGTAGACTTAGAAAACCTGCTCAAGGCCACCCTAGCCTCTAAAATAGAGACAACTGAGTTGCATAGTGAAGAGGTCTTCGATGCCTTAGTGATTGCAGAGCGCACACGCTTAGCTTTCCTAAGCCACAAACACCCACTGGCCACTTGGCATGTCTCCGCCAGTGAACTTGGCTATACAGGCAATCCCAAAGAAAACCCTCTTCTTTGTGATGCCATTGAACGCACCCAAGGGATGGTGATGCATATTGACAGCCACCTCTTTCCTGCAACATGGACCCCTCACGCAGCGGGTCGCACGGTTAGCTACGCCTCAATTTTCCGCAAAGGCGTCCCTCTTCCCAAAGGAGTGGTTCAGCTCCCCTCTCAGATCTCTAAAGAAGAGACCAAATGGAATGCTTCGATCCCAAAATCGGTTCTGGCAAAGCTTACCAAGCTCGATCAGGTCGATCAGGTAGAGCTATTTAAGGCTGAAGGGTCGAGCAAAGTCTATGCACTCCGCCTCAGTTGTGGAAACCACTGTGCCAATCTCGATTTTCTAACACTTCAAAAAGCGATTGGCCCTACGCTTTTGCCCAGCAACGATTTCTCCATCAAAGTGGAAGAGGAGAGCGTCCTCTTCACCGGCTACGGGGAAGGTCTAGGCGTTGGTCTTTGCCTGGCAAGTGCACAGATCTTGGCTGAGCAGCAAGAAGATGCAAGAAAAATTTTAGTTATACACTTTCCCGGGATCAAGCTCCAGCGGCTCGAGACCCCCAAGGAGGACT
>JABDDY010000025.1 GCA_013287365.1 Chlamydiota bacterium | reverse complement strand
TTTCTAGGAGATTCTGCTCGTTTTTTTCTTCGATCTGTCCGCTTGTAAAGGCTCGTACACCCTAAATGAGAGCTGAAGAGTCTCTGGAGACTCTTTTCATTTCTACAGTCGCAGAGATGGACAGGGAAGTCTGAAGAATGGGAGACGGATTTTTTTGATTCATAAGCGTGATATTATTTATGTTGATCGTGATTCGAGCCTGAGAGTTACCAAAGCCAGTTGGATCGTCACCTACTCGGATAACAGTTCCTATTTTTTCAAGCTCTTTAGTGACGAGTTGATCAGCTTTAGCTTTTAGAAGAGGAAAAGCACTAGCCCAATACTGAGGGATGACGGCAAAAGCTGTGAACCCCTGCAACGAATTAGATTCTACAATCTCAATGTTGGGAGCAGATTCGCTTTTCTCTTCTTGAGCTTTTGGTTCAGAACTTTGAAGAACAGTAGCAAAGGCTAAAAAATAAAAAATACTTACACTAATAATCACTTCTTTCATCATCTTCTGCTTCTTGCTCTTTAAGGAAGGTGGAGGTTGAGCCCTTGGATGACATAGTCAATCTGGCAGGAAAATTATGCAAAGCGGAAACGGGAGATCGGACATTTTGCGCTCCCCTTTTGGCAGGAGGAGGGGGCGGGACTTCTTTAGAGCCTGAGTTTGCTGAAAAATTCTTTGGCTCAACACGACGAGCAGGAGAGCCCCTCGTTTTCTGGGTTACTTGGTGTTGATCTTTTCTTTGCCTTGTGGGCTCAAAAGGAGAGACTGTAGTCACAACCTGGTTGCCTTCTATTTCAAATTCTTGAAATTTAGGCTTCTGTTCAATACCGGTCTCGCGAGGAGAATAGCTAGGCCGCATTTTATACGCATCCTCGCGAGACTGCTTTGCCTCTTGGAGCTCTTTTTTTTGCACACTTATGTGCTCAGAATCAAGCATAGGCTCTTTTCGAAGGTTTTGTAATTCAAATTCCAGCTGTTGGTTCTTGAATTGAAGATCGGTGATCTGTTTTTTGGCCTCACCGTAGTTTGCTTGAAGTTTGGATAGATGTAGCCAGGTGAAAACCTGCGTTTTTTGCGCCGCTTGCAGGTAATTAAGAAAAGGCTTAACTGATTCGATACTCTTATCAAATTCTTGACCGAGTTCATCGCTTTGGAGAGATAAAGTTAAGGCTTCGTAATAGATTTGAGCAGCCTTGGCCGCTCCGTCTGTTCGGGTTGCAAGGCAATTGGCAAATTTGATGGCTTGGTCGTAGGTAGGAAATTGCTCAAAAGCTTGACGATAACAGCTCTCTGCCAAAGAGTGCTCGCCCTTCTGAGTATAGGTTTCAGCAAGACGGTTTAACAATTCTTTGGAAGGACGGCCTAATTGAACAAGTTTCATGAGAGTCTCATAAAAAGGAGGGTACGAGGGTGGATCCTTGGAAAGTTTGAGAAATATTTCAGCAAGAAGGATGGCCTGCTCATCGTTTTTTTCTAGCAGCAGGTTCCTGAGTGTTTGGGTTGTCCAATGAATAGCTTTATGGCTTTTAGGGCAGAGCATTTGGATAGACAAAAAGGTAGAGAGATTTCTCTCGATGGAGAAGAATTTTTCGTCATCATAAAGCTTGCGGTAGACTTTGACAGCTGATGATTTAAGGGCTGGATTATTTGCATACATTTTAAAGAGAGTGAGAAGGGTTTTATAAGCTTGTAGGTGACAGGGGTCGGAAGGATCTTGAAACTGGATTTGGATCATAGGATAGTGATTTAACAAGGGTACGGGATCATGCTCCATGGCCAGTTTGTAGAATTTTTCAGCCTCAGCAAAGTGTTTGCTTTCAATAGCGTGGCAAGCCCCTCGAAGAAAGAGATGAGCTTTTTGCGCTGAAGTTGCAAGGAGAGTAGAAAGGTCAAGATAAGACGGCCGGTGAGTGGGACAGTGATGGAGAACGTAGGTAAGCAGCTTAGCTTTTAGCTCTTTATTTTCGCATGCTGGAACGATCTTGCTGTAGAGGATGAGGAGAAGAGCCTTGTCGTGTTTGTTTTGTGTAACATAGAGATGGGCGAGAAGAGGGCCGAGGAAAACAACAAAAGAATGAGTAGGATCCCTCTCGTACAATCGTTCTAAAGTTTGAAGGGCTTCAGCATGAGCCTGAGCTTGAAGTTGATAATAGGCAAGATAGAGATTAGCGAGCTTGATGTAAGAGAACTGCTCCATTTTTGCATAAAGAAGGGGGATTTTTTGATAGTCTTGCCATTTTTTGGTGTACTGGAAGGCGAGGGTATAGGTGTCAATGGCAGCTTGGTATTCCCCTTGTTGCACGAGAGTTTCTGCTGTCTGGAGGTGGGATGAGGCAACAGCGGAATTTTCTTTCTTACAATTGGAGAAAGTAGGGATGGGGTCTTTAGCTCGCAGCTGCTCGATCTGCTGTTTGAGATCTAGATTAGGAGTTAAACTTTTGATGGGCACGCAGCTTAGAGGGCAGATTAGGCTGCCATCTTTCTTGCGCTGTTTTTCAATCTCAGTTTTTTCGAAATTATGGCCACAACTATCCATGACAGGATCCCTAAAGACATCGAGCGTGAGGGGGCAGTTCAATGATGACGCCTCAAGCTCTTTGTTTTCAAAAGCAGTCATAGATTTAAAAACCTGGATGAGTTTTCTGAGCTCTTCAACGGGGTCTTGATAAAGCGGAGGAGGTGAGTCGGAGGGAAGCAAGTGGGTGGGTTGGAAGTGGCTTAAAAGAGTGATGGCACGAGGGTTTTCGAAAAGGCCTGGCAGCAGAGTTGAATTGACTGTACAAGAGCCTTTAAAAATGCGCTGATGAGAGCTGTCGTAGATCTTTAGCCTGAGAGTGTCAGAGCCTTTGGTTTGAAAGAGGTAGATCTGATCGGCGGTGCGAAACTGGTGAAAGCGTTCGATAGTAGTCATAAAATACCTCCATGAAACTATTCAACATGCACGACTAGTGTGCCAGATTCCAAAATTGAAGACAATTTGCGGGAGGATTAATCCAAAATCTGAGCACTGGACTCGGCCAGAATGGTGGGTCTCGTGGGCCGATACTTCCCGCCCAGGTGCAATGAGCGCTGGATTTGCAAAGAGCGCTTCCTTGAGTACTTCATTAAAAACGGGTTGCTGTGCGATTGTGAACATGGTCTACGAGTATAAAGGGTTAGGATTTATAGGTCTCTTCTATGCGGGCGAAGCGTCGGGCAGCATAAAAGCAAAGGTCACCTCTTTGTTAACTTGGAGTTTGAACAGGGAGGGGAAATGGTCTGCTTCCCACGTGGGTTCCCACTCTTTTGTTTCCTCATTAAAAAAAGAAAAAGAGAGAGTTTCTGCACCTTTCAGAAGCACCTCTGTTCTCTTTGTTGTTTTTGCAGCAAGGCAAAGGCAGAGCTCTTTTTTTTTGTTTAAGTAAATAGCCACTTTTAGAGGGCCACAAAAATCGGGGTTTGGATCGAGGCCATGATCTGTCTTGAAAAAAAGAGCGTCAGAAAAACTCTCCTCATGCGGAGCAAAATAAAAGCTCTTGTCCTCTTCGAGCTGTAAATGGGCAAATAGCTGCGTGAGGCGCAATTTTGTAATAGCGCGCTGATGAAGAACTGTTTTGGCTTTATGCACTTTTTGCCCAAGGTCCGCAACATGGCGGAAGCTGCTAAATAAAAAGCTCAGCAAAATAGCGGCAAGAACAAATCCAATCAGAAGTTCGAGAAGAATAACGGGCCGGCGCTGCATAGAACGGCACTCATTTTACGCAGATTCTTAGAAATTTTCTAGTATAGAAACTGTAACGGCCAACGCAAAGTCGCGAGGCCGCGGAGACGCTGAGAAAATTGAAAATATACTGGCTGCGGCACGTTTTGGTGCAGGCACAAGGTGCAAATTCCGGTGATTTACAAATTATAAAAAAATCATTGCGGCGTTGCGGCGTGGCGGCTTTGCGTTGATACTGTCTGTGGCCTCTCAATTGACATTGACGGGATTTTAGGTTAGACCTGTCACTGAGACTGACGGGATTTTAGGTTAGACCTATCACTGAGACTGACGGGATTTTGGGTTAAACCTGTCACTGAGACTGACGGGATTTTAGGTTAGACCTGTCACTGAGACTGACGGGATTTTGGGTTAGACCTGTCACTGAGACTGACGGGATTTTAGGTTAGACCTGTCACTGAGACTGACGGGATTTTGGGTTAGACCTGTCACTGAGACTGACGGGATTTTAGGTTAGACCTGTCACTGAGACTGACGGGATTTTAGGTTAGACCTATCACTGAGACTGACGGGATTTTGGGTTAAACTTGTCGGCGCTAAGAAGAACTTTTTTTGAGACAGACGTAGCCGAGCCCCACTCCGATCAGGAGGTAGATGATCAGCGATGCCAGATCGGGCAAGAGGCCTGGGGCGCTTGCGTTGATAAACCCAGGGATGGTGAGAAGAGCGATGACAACTCCTGTGCAAGCATCCCCTGCGACAAGCCCAGATGAGGCCAGGACTCCGCGGTCGTGAGAGGAGACTTTGCTCTCTTTGCTCGAGAATTTGTCTGTGAGGGCGGAGACAACGCCTCCTGTCATGATGGCTGTGCTCAAGGAGAGCGGCAGATAGAGGCCAATGGCAAAAGGAAGAATGGGCAGTTTGATCAGCTCAAAGAGCAGCCCGAGTACAACGCCGATAAAGACAAGGATAACGGGGATATCTCCATGGATGACTCCTTTGGCGATGAGGGCCATGAGGGTCCCTTGTGGAGCGGGAAGGGCAGTTGATCCAAAGGTGTAGGCCAGGTGGAGAAGGTAAATCGTCCCACTTACAGCAAGAGCGGGCAGGAAAAGGCCAATGATTTCTCCGATCTGCTGGAGGCGAGGCGTGGCTCCGAGGAGAAAGCCCGTTTTGAGATCTTGTGAGGTTGTGGAGCTGAGGGCAATGGAGACGTTGACAACGATGCTCATTGTGAGTGCTGCAATCAGGTAAATGCGCTCTGTCCAACCGAGAAGAACAAAAACAAGACAGGTAATCAGAAGGGTGGTGAGAGTCATCCCAGAGGCGGGGTTTGAGGAGCTTCCCACAATTCCAACGGTTAAGGCGCTAACGGCTACGAAGAAAAAGCCAATCACAGTCAGCAGACAGATGGTGAAGAAATTCATAGGCAGACCTGGAAAGAGCCAGAGCACAAGAATGATCGCAAGTGATCCAAAAATGAGCCAGCGCAGGGAGATGTCTTGGTGGGTGCGCGCGAGATTTTCTCGATGGGGAGCTCTTCCGATGAGTTCACTAAATCCCGCTTTCACCGTTTTGTGTAGCGTGGGCAAAATGCGCAGCAGACTGAGCACTCCTCCGACTGCAATGGCTCCCGCTCCGATGTAGCGCACATAATTGGACCAAATGTCATTTGCTGACATAGCGCTGATGGGGATGGTGCCTGGATAGACCACTCCTGAACCAAACTCTCGGATGAGGGGGATGATCACCCACCAGCCAAGAGCGCCACCGAAAAAGAGCAAAGAGGAGATGCGGATGCCGATGATGTATCCTACCCCGAGCAAAGAGGGAGTGCAGTCGATACTAAAAGCGGTTTTTTCAAAGCGAGGAATCGTCCAGGTAACCACCTCATTCCACAGGTGGAGCGCTCCGGTGAGTACTTTGTAGAAAGCCCCGACTAAGATTCCATAGAAGGCATAAGAGGCTTTTGAGAGTCCTTTTTCTCCCGATTTTAAGATTTCTGCGCAGGCGGTTCCCTCTGGGAAGGGAAGCTTGCCATGCTCCTCGACAATGAGGTAGCGACGCATCGGGATCATGAAGAGCACTCCCAAAATCCCTCCGAGTGTCGAAAGAAGAAAGAGGCGGAAGATCGAGACAGATTCTCCGAGTAAAAAAAGAGCGGGAGCTGTGAAAATCAAGCCCGCAGCGAGCCCCTCGCCAACGGAAGCAATTGTCTGTACAAGATTATTTTCTAAAATTGAAACGCGTTTGAAGAAAAGGCGCAGGATGGACATGGAAAGCACAGCTGCGGGAATAGAAGCCGATACGGTCATCCCCGCTTTTAGGCCTAAGTAGGTATTGCCGACGCCAAAGACGATGCCGAGAAGGATGCCGAGAATAATGGCGCGGAGGGTGAATTCGGCTGGCTTGACTGTTGCGGGGACATGAGGATGAAAGACTGCCATCCCCGCAGCCTTGCAGATGAACTGTTTTTTGTAAATCAGTCTTCAACGGGAAGAAAGAGCAGTAGGGTCTCTGTCTGTAAAACGGCTTTACGTTTAGAGGGGCGGTGGAAGCTGATCATGGCTTTAACAAGAGCAAATTCCTCGTCAGCTATTTTTTTCTTGCGCTCTAGATGGAGGGTGATGCGCCTTTCAAAGAGATAGGTTAAATCACCTGGTAAGGTGAGGGAGATTTTTTTTTGCTCATAGAGTTCATCACCTTCTTGCTCGAGCCATTTTCTAGAGAGTTTGCCGCTGCGATGGAGCGCTTGCAGATCAACGAGCGTCTCTTCGGCCCCACGCGCAAGCTCCATGCGGGCAAGTGTCTCTATTTCTCTTGAGAGATGTTGAATGGGGTAGCGGATAAAGGGAAGAGCAGAACCGCTGACAAGGGCAATGGCAATTAAAAGCTCGAGAAGAATAAACGAACGCATTACAATAGAGCGAGTCTAACATATTTTGTCTTTTTTGATCTTACTGGACTTTAGCCATTTGTCGGACGGCCCCCTGAGAGAGAAATCATCGTCCTCAAATGGCTAAAGTCCAGTCTTATGAAACTACAAACACGTGCTCTCTACAATTTGGTGAGATTCGGTGCTCTAGAGGATCCGACTCTTCCTGCTGAGCCTTGGCAAGTGGAGGATTTGCGGACTCTTCCGGAGGAAGAACTTTTTGAGCGCCTCAAAAAGTTCGGTATCAAATTAGATAAACAGCATTTTATTGCCTATACAGAACAGGTCGATTCTCCCGAAGAATTGACCGAGATTCTCTGCGACGAAGAGAGAGAGGAAAAGAGCCTAGATCAGCTCTATCTGCTCCTCTTTGAGCTCTGGAGACGCCTTGTTCCAGACAAACAGTCTCTTTCTATTTTTTGCGATGAGCTTGATCGGCTCTTTTTTCTCTACGATCAAGACAGGATCGAAGAGGAAGAGCCTTTGCAGGAGGCTTTAAGCGAGCTAGAGCATCTGCTCGATCAAGGGGTCGATCAAGGGAAAGAGCCAGAGCCTTTTTTCCTCGAGGTGATGAGCTACTGCGCTCACGATGCTAGTTTATTTGTCCGCGACTACATTTTGGATCAGATTTTACGAGGGGAAACTCTCTATGCCTCGGAGCTCATCGATGGGTTTAACTCCTATCTCCCCTACCCGAAATGGTTTGCCTTTTTCCGCTCTGCCCTTTTGTTTGAAACAGAGGAAGAAGAGGCTATGGCCCATCTAGAGGGTTTACTAGAGCAAGCAGACTTAGAACTTTTGCTTGCCATTGCCGATTTTCTGAGTCGAAGAGGAGATCCGAGGCTCTTTGTCGTAGCAATCAGGCGTGCCCGCGCACTGATCGCGCTTGAGCGAGATTTCCAAGAGCTTTTGGCCCTTTCTTGCCAGTTTTGCCAGCTTTTCGGGAAAGAAAAGGCAAGCGAGGTTTTTGAGAAGCTTCTCGCAGATCGTCAGGATCGCTCTTTCGACCAAGCTCTTGATCCAGCAGATCCAGTCCTTGCTACTTATGATCAGCTCGTCGAAGAATTATAGACAAGGCGCGGCTCAAAGTTTAAGTAATCGGCCGCTGTAAACAGGTAGCGCACCCCTCGCGCCGATCCAAGTTCCAGGCTTCCTTTTTTTACATTGTGCATGTGGCCAAAAAGGCAGATGTCGATCTTATTTGCCTCTAGGATAGCCGAGGCTGCGCTTGGTGCAAGATCGGGGCCAATCGGGGGATAGTGGGTCATGGCAATCCGCCATTTGGCTTTGGGGTTTAGCTGCTTTAAGCTCAGCTTGAGCCTTTCTAGTTCGCGCGCAAAGATTTTCTTGTCTTCCTCTTTTTGATGGAGCAGCTGCTCTTCTGTCTGGTGGCGGGCACGTGGATTGTCTTGCATCTGGATCGATCCTTCATAGGAGTATTCGGAGCTCTCCCATAGCCTTGTTCCTCCGATTGTCACCTCTCCAAAATCAAAGGCGTTGTTATAAATGAAATGAATCGAGGGAGGGAGTAGCTTTTTGAGCTTGGCAGACGATGGCCACCAGTGGTCATGGTTGCCCTTGAGAAGGAGTTTAGTGCCAGGAAAAGCGTCGATCCATTCCAGATCAACGAGTACTTCATCTAGATGCAAGGCCCAAGAAATATCGCCCGCAAGTAGAAGAAGGTCTTCCTGCGCTAAGCATCGACTCAAAGAGGCGTGCATTTTTTCCTGGTAGCTTGTCCAATTTGGACCGAAGACCTCCATGCTTTTGCTCGGAACGCCAAGAGAAAGATGTAGATCTGCTAAGGCCCAAATTTTCATCTCATAAGCTCAAAAAACAAAATCGTCTGGGAGCTCTGTTCCTGAGGTGACAACAACAATTCCATCGCGGACATAAATCCCTTCTCCATCATAGTGCTCAAGCTTCTCCCGATTGATGAGCTTCACTCGGTTTCCAATGAGTGCCTCCTCATCGACGATGGTCTTTTCAATCAAGCAGTCTTTGCCAATAGAAAAGTGCTGGCCAGAAGCGGAAACCTTCTCTAGGAAGGGATGATAGCTGCGATGACCATTAATGATCGAATCTTTAATGACGGTTCCTTTCTCTACTTTGCAGCGAAGACCTACGATGCTATGGGAAATTTCCTCTGCATCAATGGTTGCTCCCCCGCTGATAATGGAGCGGCTCATCCGTGTATTGCCTATCCGAGCATTCGGGACATTTTGCGGCCGAGAATAGATTCTCTGTTCTTCCTGATAGAGATCAAGTCCTTGGTTATCTGTCAGTAGCAGATTGGCCCTGTAGTAGGAGCCAATTGTTCCAATGTCTTCCCAATATCCCTCGTAAGGGTAGGCAAAGACATGCCCTTTTTCCATGCACCTTGGGATGAGGTTGCATCCAAAATCATCTCCCTCTTGCTCTAAAAGAGAAATGAGCGCCTCTCGCTTAAAGATGTAGATCCCCATGGAAGCCAGATGCCGCCCGGAGGGGAGCTCATACTGTTTTAAGATGGCAGGATCTTTGGGCTTTTCAGCAAAATTTGTGATGAGGTTCTCACGGCTCACCTTCATCAGCCCCATCCTTTTGGCCTCAGAGTTTGAGACAGGTAAGGAGGCAACCACAAGATCTGCCTGTTTTTGTTCGGTAAACCGGAGCATTTCCAAAAGATCCATGTTGTAGAGCTGATCGCCTGAGAGGATGAGGAAATACTCAGCCGAGCACTTGAGAATAAAGGGAAGATTTTGTCTCACGGCATCGGCGGTTCCTTTGAACCACGATTTTTGCCCCATCGCTTCTTGAGGGGTGAGCAGTTCTAGGCGCCCATCTCGGAACATGTCGAACTGGTAGGTCGAGAGAATGTGCTGGTGAAGATCGGCGGCAAAGTGCTGGGAGATGACAAAGATCTGGCTAATCCCCGCATTGAGCGAATTGGAAAGAGGGATATCGATCAGGCGGTAGTGCCCACCAAAGGTAACGGCGGGTTTGCACCTGTGGGCGGTTAAGGGATAGAGCCGTGTTCCTTGTCCGCCCGCTAGGACAATGGTCCCAATTCTTTGGATAAAATCTTTTGCCATTCTAAGCTCGCTAGCCAAAAAAATTGCAAAGTCGAGCTAATCTCATGATTAGCAAAAATTAAAATAAATTTGTATATTTCTCGGCTGCGTTGTAACTCGAACGGACAAAGGGTCCCGAGTAGACCTGCTTGATCCCGATGCTAAGTCCATAATCTTCATAGGCCTTAAAGGTTTCAGGGGTGACAAAGGCTTTTACCTTGAGTTTGTACTGGCTCGGCTGCAGGTAGTGGCCAATGGTGATGATGTCGCAGCCGGCGTTTTTCAGATCGGTAATGGTCTCTTTCACCTCTTCCTCTGTTTCCCCAAGGCCAACCATGATCCCCGATTTGACAAATTCAACCTTGCCCGATCCTTTGACGTAGGAAAGGACAGAGAGTGTCCGATCATAGGTCGCTTTATGCCTCACTTTAGGGGTGAGGGCGCGCACCGTTTCGATATTGTGATTGAAGATTTCTGGATGAGCCTCTAGCACGGCATCTAAAGCGGCAAAATTTCCTGCAAAATCAGAGGTTAAAAGTTCAACGGTGACAGCTGGAACCCTTTCTCGAATGGCCCGCACAATCTCCGCCATATGAGAAGCTCCTCCGTCTGGGAGATCGTCGCGCGCCACCATAGTGATCACCGCATGCTTAAGCCCCAGGTCTCTGACAGCAAGTGCAATGCGCATTGGCTCATCTTCCTCGGGGGCCTTAGGCTGTTTGGTGAAGTCGATATCGCAAAAACCGCAGCTGCGCGTGCAGGCTTTTCCAAGCGCCAAAAAAGTGGCCGTTTTACGCCCATAGCATTCGAGGCGGTTAGGGCACCTGGCCTCTTCGCAAACCGTATTGAGGCGATACTTTTCAAGCAGAGCTCCCGTCTGAAAAAGCTCTCCTCCCTTTGGCAGCCTGCGGTGGAGCCAGGAGGGAAAGCGCCCCTGTTTTTCTTCTTCGGGATTTTCAGGGAGAATATTGAGTTTTTTCACGGAGGGTTACCTTAAATTTTGGGTTCACTTTCATAGAGTCTCAACAACATCAACTTGAAAAACAGACCCTTCTTTTCTCTGCTGGCTCTGTGATCTCTGTGGTGAAAAAATAGTAACCACAGAGATCACAGAGCACACAGAGGGAATGACTTAGCCACACATTATGAGCCATCAAAATCATTGATTTTCTATCAAACTGGACTTTAGCCATTTGTCGGACGCCCTTTCTCTTAAAATTGCGCCCAAAACTTAAGGTCATTTCCGTTTTGGCGGAAAGTGAATCGGCGTCCCATTTGCAATGAGAGCAGCCTCCAGCCAGCTTTCCGAAAGCGTTGGGTGCGCGTGAATGGTCTCGATCAGACACTCCAAGGTGAGCTCATTTTGTATGGCTAAGGCCATCTCGGCAATGAGGGTGGAGGCCTCATGGCCAATGACCTGAGCGCCTAAGATTTGCCCTGTCTTTTGATCGGAGAGTATTTCAGCAAATCCATCGGTGTCAAGTGTTGCGATGGATTTGCCAAGTGCCGCAAAGGGGAAACGTCCAACTGTAACTGAGTACCCGGCAGCTACTGCCTGCTCAGTGCTAAGGCCAACTGTTGCAATCTCAGGCTCTGTGAAGATGACGGCTGGAACCGCATTGTAATGCATCTGAGCCCTTAAGCCCAAAATCGCAGAGGCGGCCACAATGCCTTGGTGAGAGGCGACGTGGGCGAGCAGAAACTGCCCTGTCACATCACCAATTGCATAGATGTGAGGCACCGTTGTCCGCATCTTGTCGTTTACAATTACAGCGCCTTTGTCACTTGTCTGGACTCCTGCTTTCTCAAGACCGAGACCCTTTGAGGCAATTGCGCGACCAACCGCCACAAGGGCCAAATCTGCTTCCACAGGCGAGCGATCCTTCAGCCTGATGCTAACGCCGCTAGAGGTCTCTTCGATTCCCTGGACCAGAACTCCCGTTTGGATCTCAATGCCTTGCTTTGTAAAGCTAGAGGTTAGCGCCTCTGCAAGGCTCTTGCCCTGAAGAGAGAGAATCGTGGGCAGCGCTTCCAAAATGGTGACCTTCACGCCAAACTCTGCATAGAGAGAGGCAAATTCACATCCAATATAGCCCCCTCCAATGATTGCCAGCTTTTTTGGCAACGCGGTGAGTTCAAGAATAGAGGTCGAGTTTAAAATTTTCTTGTGGTCACAGGCAAACGCGGGAATGTCTAGAGGCTGAGAGCCCGTTGCAACAATGGCCTGCTCAAACTCGATCCAACCGCTCTCTTTGCCAACCACTTTGAGCTCGTGGGGGGAGGTAAAGGCTGCTTCTCCCTGTACAATCGTAATCTTATTGGCCTGCAAAAGAGTGCCGAGACTCTTGCGCAGTTTTTCGACAACAGCATCTTTGCGCTGCTTCATTTTAGCAAAATCAAAGGTCACAGGACCTGTCACGATCCCATATTCCCCTGCCCGTTTCACCTTGTGCATGATCTGGGCATTGGCAAGGAGTGTCTTGGTGGGGATACAGCCGACATTGAGACAGGTTCCGCCGAGAAAGTTTTTTTCAATGAGCGCCACACTGCGCCCATTTTGTGCCAGTTTAATTGCGGCAACATAGCCCCCTGGACCTGCGCCAATCACTGCTACATCGAATCGTTTTTTTTCCATGGGTCTACGTTCCATTGTATGATTTTGACCGAATGAGGAGAAAGAACCAGCTCACAGAAGTGGCCTGTTTTAACCTTCACGTTTTCCATTTTCCATTTGTCTAGTCCGTAGGCGTAGAAAAAACGCATCACGCCGTTACTTGTTACCGCGACTAAAGTGTCGTGAGAGGTATAACTCTTTTGCAGATGCTCGAGGAAACGGTCAATTTCTTCCCTATGCTCCTGTAAAGTTCTTCCAAAAATCCCCTCTGCCCACAATCCCTGCTCGGTCCATCCCTTGTAGGCCTCAGGCCATTTGGTGACAATTTCCTCGGAGGTTAACCCTTCCCAGGGTCCATAGTCAATCTCTGTGAGGGCTCTCTGTTGCAAGTATAAAGCAGGTGGAGGGGCCATACGCTGCTGAACAAGATGCGCCGTTTTAGTTTGTCTTTGCAAAGAACCTGCATAGATCGCTTGAGGGCGCACTCCCTCTGCCTGCAGATAATTGGCAAAATGCTCTGCCTGCGCACAACCTTGAGCCGTTAAGGGCAGATCTGAAGCAGCTCCAACTTGGGTTGGGGTCTGATGAGCTTCAAAGGTGTTGCCGTGTCTGAGCAAAAACAGGCGGATCACAAAAGCTCCCTCTCTTTTTCAATCAAAGCCTCAATAATGGGAACATCTTCTGGCCTATCCACAGAGCCATGTGTTCTTCCCCTATAGTCTACTAGAATGACCCGAATGGGAATCCCATTTTCTAAAGCACGCAGCTGCTCGAGCTGTTCCGCTTTTTCAAGTGGTCCTTCGGGAAGTTGGGTCAGCTTTTGAAGAATCGGCCTGCGATATCCATAAAGTCCAATGTGTCTATAGACCTTTCTCTCTGGGCTATTTTCCTCGCGACTGTAGGGAATGAGTGCTTTGGAAAAATAGAGAGCATCTCCTCTCTGGTTAAAGACAACGCTCGTTCCACTTGAGCTCCCTTTTTTCTTGCTCGCAATGAAGTCGCTCAAAGCTTGTCCTGTGAGCTCCACGGCAGGGGTTGCCATCTGAATCGTAGGATCGGCAACCATTGCCTCCAGAATCTGTTCAATGACCCACGGAGGAGTCAAAACAGCATCTCCCTGGAGACTGAAAAAAATCGTCTGGTTCATGCCCGGAAGGGAGGAGACCTCTGCGACCCGATCGGTTCCGGTCGGACACGAGGGACTTGTCATGACCACTTTGGCTCCAAAGCCTTCGGCAAAGGCTTTTAACTGCGCATCATCGGTAGCGATGAGCACCTCGGTTGCGCAAGAGGCGGCCTTGCCGATGCGCCAGACTCTTTCGATCAGGGTCATTCCCTTGATCAGGGCAAGTGGCTTATTGGGAAAACGAGAAGAGGCCATGCGCGCAGGAATGACAATGGCGGCTGATTCATTCATAAATTTTTTTAAAAATAGCTAGGTAAGTTGATTACAGTTTATACCGAACTCTGTTGAATAGTAAAGATTGATGCGAAGAGATTTTGCCTTGTGAAGAGATGAAAGAAGACGACAAGGTCAGCGCAAAGACGCAAGATCGCAAAGGCGCAGAAAAAAAATTGAAAATATACTGGTGAAACAGGGCCAAACTCCCGTGATTTTACAAAGGATTACGAGGGATTTATAAAAAGTTTTTGCGGAGATTGTAAGATTTTATCAATTTGAAAATCAATACGACAATCAAAATGATAGGATATTTTAACTGTAAACATCTAATTTTTAGTCAGACAAGAAAGATGAGAATTTTATTTTGTCTCTACAAAACGGCGGAACTTCAAGCCGAGGGCGAGAGGGATGTTCGATGTCTTTTGCTTCTAAAGACGTGGCCTGAGGTCTAAACTTTTGGAGCCTCTCCAAAAGTTTAGACCTCACTACAGTTCAAGAGAAAAAGATAGAAAGATTTCGGCCATTTATGAGAAGATGCGGCTATGAAGTCGATGGAAAAACAGAAGCTTTGCCCAAACTGTGAAGGACGCATCCCGATCGAGATGGAGATTTGTCCCTACTGCGCTTATGAGCTCACAAACAGTGTGACAAAGCCACAGAGCCCTCTGTTTCAGAAACAGTCTTTGGAAGAGAGTTTAGCTTCTCTTTACAAGCCTCCTTATCAAGGAAGAACAACTGCGCAGGAAACCATGGAAAAACCAAAGTCTTTAACTTCAAAGGGTGTCGAAGCTTCCCTCTACGGCTCTTCTCCCGCAGGCGAAGAAGAGGAGGCGCAGGCGACTCCTAAAAAAAGCAGCCTCTGGCCAACGCTCCTGCTTCTTGTGGGCACAAATCTCCTTCTGCTCGGCATTTTACAGCTGCTCTTTGGAGAAAATGGAGTGGTTCATCTGCAGTGGGAAACAGGCAACTGGTTTTTCTACTGTTTAGCCTCTATTCCTCTTTTCTACTTCGGCTGGAAAAAGCTTCAGGAATTAGACTAAGGTTCTTTCTCGTCCTTTCAGACAAATTCAATTGCAGACAAGCAGCTAGGCAAAGAAAGCCTCCGGTAAGGAGTGTGGTTTTTGCGCCTAGGTGCGTGCAGAGTAGCGAGCCGAGAAAAGGGGTGATCAGCCCGCGCACCCCGACAGAGAGAACATTGACCGTACTGTATCTTGAGCTCTCCTCTTCTTTAGAAAAGTGAGGCCCTGAAAAATGCCAGGAAAGCTCACTGCCCGCTTGCATCACTCCATAGATCAGATAGGCGATATATACCCATGCCAGACTTGCCTCGGAAAGAAGCAACAGGAGAGGAAAAAGGGCTGCCAAAAAAGTGACAGCGCTGCTCAAGCGATAGAAGGAAAAGCGGCTCATCGCTTTTGTCCAGAGCCGGCTTGTTGCGACAAAGCCAATTGCTTTACAGACCGAAAGGGCAATGGCCAGCTCCGTATAGGAGAGAGCAAGTCTGTCGACAAAAAAGAGGGGAAGAGCTGGCTGCAAGATCATCAGGCCACCGCCGCCAAGCAGCATAAAGCCCACCTGGTAGCGCCAGAAGTCGGGTTTTGCGCGCAATAGCTGCCAGCTCATCTTCCAGGGGTGAGCAATCGCCTCTTTCAAGCGGCGGGAATCAGTTATTTTTGCCTCGGAAGGAATGGGAATGCGCCACTGAAAGAACATCCCCGAGAGGCTGAGTAGTGCCATCAAGGGAAAGAGAAAACGCCAGCAGAGGGGATCGCGATCGAGCAGGTATCCAAACAGCAAAGGCAGCACAATGGCCCCTACGTAGGAGATCACTGACCCTAAAGAAAAGAGCTTCTCCCTTTTGAGTTTGGGGATGTAGAGCTTGATGATTTCCATCCAGGCGGGGATGATGCCGCGCATGAGCATCATATAGAAAGCCCCTGCCGCAATGAGCCAGACAGAGGAGGCAAAGAAGGGGACAATGAAAAAGGGGAGATGTCCCAAAATCCCCGCGGCCATGACATTCATTCGCAAGCGATCGGGTCGCCCATGCACAAGCGCGCTCCAGTAAGTGGAAAGAAGAGAGACTCCTGGCTTTAAGGCGATGAAAAGGCTGATTTCGAGCGGGGAGGCGTGCAGGTCTTTATAGAGGATAAAGAGAAGCATCCCGTAGAGCGCCCAAAAGGGAGCGTTTAGGATGTTTGTCCAGAGGTAGGCAGTGCGAACAGGGGCCTCTGCCATAGCGGACTATCCACCCTGTGGAAGATCCATCATCGAAAGATCGATCAAGGGAGCTTTTGGTGGAGCACTCTTTTTGCTCTTTTTTGGAAGAGATCTCAGCGTCTCTGTAGTGGGCTCGGGAGCCATCATGGCAAATTTGAAAAGCCCATGGGCAATCTCTGTCTTGATTTTTTGGCTTAAGGAGGCAAAAAGCGCAAAGGCCTCATGCTTGAACTCGAGAAGAGGATCTTTTTGTCCAATGGCCCGCAGCGAGACCTCTGTACGCAGGTGATCGATATGGAGCAGGTGCTCCTGCCAAAACCGATCGATGATGCGTACAATCAGATTGCGCACGACCTCGCTTAAGATCTGCTCTGGAGAAAGGGAAGACCTGTCAGATTCAGCCATCTGCTCATGGACCTTTTGAATGGCTTTTGTCTCGTGGGCGATTTTGATTCTAAAAGCTCCGACAGCTTTCTCGGCGGCAAAGGTCTGCAGCTCTTCGCTGGTTTTGTAGTCGCTGTCAAAATCTTCTGGTTCAAATGTCAAGGGGAAATGGCCCATCAGCCATTGCCGGAACTCTTCGGGATTCCAGCCTCCTTCTATCGATTTGCTGACAAGAAACTTTTCTCCCATTGTATGACAAACGCTTGTGAGAAGCTCTTCGGCTAGAGGTAGAGAGTCCTTTACATGGAGCGTTTCATTGCGAAAGAGATAGATCTCGCTGCGCTGTTTGTTCATCACATCGTCATATTCGAGTGTATGCTTGCGCATGGTATAGTTGCGCTGCTCCACCCGTTTTTGCGCGGTCTCGATCGATTTATTGAGCACCTTTGCCGAAATGGGCTCTCCCTCAGGAGGGCGAAATTTTTGGAGGAAAAAAGTGACGCGTGGCGAGGTGAAAAGCCGCATGAGGGTATCTTCAAAAGAGATGTAAAATTTCGAGGAGCCGGGATCTCCCAACCTTGCGCTTCTTCCGCGTAGCTGCCTGTCGATTCGCCGAGACTGGTGACGCGTCGTCCCGATGACGTGCAAGCCTCCAAGCTCAGCCACTCCCTCTTTCAGCTTAATGTCGGTGCCTCGCCCGGCCATGTTGGTCGCCACAGTGATCGCGCCCCTTTGACCGGCCTCTGCGATAATCTCCGCTTCTCTGGCATGGTTTTTTGCATTGAGGATTGTGTGCTCGAGTTTATTTTGACGCAAGATGCGAGAGAGCTTTTCAGAAACCTCAACCGATTCTGTCCCCATGAGGATCGGTCTGTCGGCTCCATGGATTTTTTTAATATCGGCGACGATCGCGTTGTATTTTTCCCGCTCGGTCATGTAGATCTCGTCATCGGCATCTGAGCGTATGCAGGGGCGGTGGGTTGGGATGGCGAGAACCTCTAGCTTGTAAATCTCTTTAAGCTCGGAAGCTTCTGTCATGGCCGTACCGGTCATACCAGCTAATTTCGTATGGAGCCTAAAGTAGTTCTGGAGAGTGATCGTCGCGTAGGTTTGTGTCTCTCCCTGAATCTTGACCTTCTCTTTTGCTTCAATGGCTTGGTGCAACCCATCAGAAAAACGCCTTCCCGGTTGCGGACGACCCGTATTGTCGTCAATGATGACGATCTTGCCCTCTTCGACGATGTAGTCAATATCGCGCTCCATGAGCAGGTGCGCACGCAGCATCTGCCGAAGATTATGGGAGCGCTCTTTGCGTCTTCCATCTTCCTCGCGAAGGTGCACCTTCTGCAGGAGTTTTTCCTCTTCAGAAAGCTCCAGGTTCTGATCGATCTTGGCATATTCATAGC
>JABDDY010000024.1 GCA_013287365.1 Chlamydiota bacterium | reverse complement strand
TACAGGCAACAAGAAGAGTCACTGAAAAAACGGGAAAGATCATCGGCTTTTCTAAAGAGGTGGCAACTTCTGTCGCCCATAGGGTCAAAAAGCCACACCCGGCGTTGGTCACAGCTCCAATAAGGCCATAAACTATTTCTCTACGACTTACGACTACAGTAGACTCCAAAATAGCCGCATGGCCTCTGATCACAAGTTTAGCTCTATTTGTCAAAAAGAGCGCAACTTGTACCAGCGCTGCCGAAGCAAACACCATCGGCATGAACCAGCCACACTCTACCTCCTCTTCTCTAATCAAAACGCCAAGATCCGGGTGGCCTGGGAAAAGAATAAAAAGAGAGCGCCACTGCAAAAAGGCAAGATAGAGCGCGTGAATCAGACAGGCTATCAGAATGAAGATGAGCCATTTTTTTCGGTCCACATACCCAGAGCCTTGGGAGCTGGCCCAAAAAAGTCCTAGCACAACAAGTAAAGAGCCGAGGCCATTAAAGAGGCTATATTGAAAGCCAAAAGGACTCCCAAAAAGAAAAAGGAGCAAAAGAATGGGGAGAACCGAAGAGGCGTTGAGCATGGCAACGGTCAGTCCGGGAGGTCCTTTTTCTAAGGCTTTGCCAAAACAGGTCATGAAAAGACCCAAAACAATCCCTCCTGCAAGCCCGAGCCATCCAATCGGATGGCTCCAACTAAAGTCCCCCGTGCGAACAGGATAGAGCAGAACCATGACAAGCGCGGTACCTGCAAGTTGCACCAAAAGATAGACTCTTCCATTTCCGCCTCCATCCAGGGAGCGTCGAAACATTAAATTTGAAAGTGCCCCGCAAAGACCGGATAAAACCATTAAGATGATTCCCATGCCAGGGATTGTACCATAACGCACCTATTCCCAGGGTAATGAACTGGGTTTTGGTCCAGTTTTATAGAGAACACTGAGGTTAAACTTTCCAAGAAGCGTACCCGTCGGGCACTGGCACGCTTTAGAAAAACCTTTAAAAAAGTTACTTTTTGAAATGCTAGCTAAAAAAATCCTATCCAGTATAATGACAAAAAATATCTTTATCGCAAGGAGTGGGATGCCGCGCAAAAATCTCAAAGCCCTTTATAGCTGTCTAATCGCCCTCACGCTGACCCATCCCCTATGGGGGGATCCGGTCCAAGTCAATAGCCCCAAAGAGGCGCTAACCCTAAAAAGGATCACCGAATACTGGCGCGATGGGGATTACCTAAACGCCAGGCGCCAGATTCTCGATTTTTTAGAAAAACATCCCCAAACTCAGCTTCGCGATTCTTTAAGTGCCATGCTCGGCGATCTCTACCTCCAGGAGGGAGATTACCGCCAGGCTCTTGCCACCTATGATCTGATCGGCAGTGTCGAGGTCCGCGAAAAGACCTTCTTCAACCACCTTCAGGCCCACTTTGAAATGAAAGACTACCCCACTGTGATTGAGAAGGCGGAAAACTTTCTCAAGCTCTCCCGAGACGAGGATAGGCAGCTCCAACTCAAAGTCCGCTATATTTTGGCAGAGGCGGCTTTTCGAGAGGCGATGCGCTACAGCCAAATGGAGGAGCGTCTCCCTTATCTGAAAATTGCTAAGCCCCAGTTCAAGATTCTCACGCAAACCCAGTATGGGGATCGCGCTCTCTTTCCCCTAGCAGAGATCCATCGTCTTTTGAAAGAAGAGGATAAAGCGATTTCTCTCTACCTGCTTCTGGCACAAAAATACCCGGTCCACCGCGAGCGCTTCCTCTTCCAAGCCGCTATTTCTCAAATAGGGGTAGATAAGAGCCAAGCGATCAAAACCTTTGGGCAGATCCATCAGATGCAAGGCAAGAGGGCGGGGCTTGCTGCCTTCAATGAGCTCATCTTGCTTTACCAAACCCAGAAATATCAGGAATATATTTCCCTCTTTCGAAACGTCGCAGAGCAGATGCCGAGTGAAAAATTGCACCTTTTGCAGTTTTATGAAGGCAAAAGCCTTTACTGCATAGGAGAGCATGAGTCAGCAGTGGAGGCTTTGGAGTCGTTTGTCGAATCCTGCCAGGAGCGCTCCAAAGAACTAAAGGCAGCACTCCTTCTGCTTGTCAACTGCTCGCAGAAGCTCAAAGACAGCGCCCTTCTCGATCGCACGATGTATACATTTAAAAAGACCTTTCCCCACGATAAGGAACTGGCTAAAATCATCTTAACCCACGGACAGCTCTGTAGAGAAACGGGCAATTTTTCGGGAGCTCTCCAAGATTTCAAAACCCTGCTCAGTGATTTTCCAAACTATGAAGAGAGCGAAATTGTTCTCTATGACATGGGTCTTCTTCTCGAGCAAACGGAGCAGCTGCAGGAGGCGCAGGAAACTTTCCTTGCCTTTGTGGAGACCTATCCAGATAGTAGCAGGCAAGGCGCTGCTTGGCGGCACCTGATCAATTGCAGTATCGAGCAGCTCAAAAACAGAGCCATCGTTTTTTCGAGCAAGTCAAAAGAAAGCTTTGTGATGATCTTGGAAACCGCCTTAAAAAAGAAAAACCTGCTCAGCGAAAAAGAGGCCAAGCAATATAGACTAGTTCAGGTCAAACTCCTCTGCGACTTAAACAAATATGAGGAGGCAATCTCTCTTCTCGAACAGTGCCTAGCCGATAACTTAGAGGAAGATTACCTGGCAGAGGCCCACCTGCTCATGGCAATCGCCAAGGAAAAAACAGATGGTGGAACAGCCATATTCATCTCTCATGCGGAAAAAGCGCTCTCTTTGCGGCCTCATCTGCCAGACTCTGACATCTTGCATCTGCAGCTCTACAACGCCTATTTAACTCTCGCCTCCTCCGAGCAGGAAGAGACGCTGAGACAAAGGCTAGTTGGCAGAGCCGCCGATCACCTCTTCTCCTCAGAGGGGTGGAAAAAGGGCACACTTAAACAAGACAACCTCTTCTGGCTCACCCATCACTACTACGAACTAGCCAAACAAGACTCCTCTTATTTCGAACCCTCTTCTACGCTTTTTCACTCGATTTTGAAAACCAAAGAGGGGATGAGCCAGCTTGTGATTCCTCCCGACTCTATGGAACTAGAGGAAGTGGCCTTAAAATTTGCCCACCTTCTTGGTCTCTATGAAAGAACCCAAGAGCAGATCACCCTTCTAGAAGCTTTAGTGCACAGGCAAGAGACAAGCCCCGAGTTTAACTGGAAACTCAGACGTCGCTCAGTCCTTGACCTTGCCAAAGCCTATGAAGAGGGTGGCCAATATGAAAATGCCCTTCGCTCCTACCAGTTCCTTTCAAGTGGCAGCAATCTCTCTTCCGCTGTCACGGCAACTGCAGAGCTCCATCTGGCAAGACTCCAGTATCAGTTACTCCCGCTAGAGAAAAAGCGAGGCGATCACCCCGATGTCATTGGGATTTTACATAGACTCAAGGATCTACAGATTCAAAAAAGACTACAAGCAGAGCCCATCCACTTAGAAGCTGCTCTTGAATATGCAGAGCTTCGCACCAGCCTCTCTGATCCAGAAGAGCAGACAGCGATCCATCTCTTTTTCTTAGAGAGAATGCAAGAGGACTTCACATCACAAGGCGATCCTGTGGCTGCCGAGTACAGCGCTATGCGAGACAAAATCCCTGAAAAAGAGCTGATCTTTCTCTCCTACATGCAGTATGTAGAGGCAGAAATTTTACGCAGAAGAGCAGAGATCCGCCGGCAAGAGGGCGATCATGAATTTGCCAGTCAGTGTGAAGAGGAAGCGCTTGTCCTTCTAAATGACCTTCTAGAAACAGAGTCGCTCCTTAAACCCTATCTCTTAACACGAGTCAAACACAGCTACTCTCAACTGGTGGCAAGGTGAGAACCCAGAAGATTCGCAAGCCTTTGATGATCAGCTGCCTTATTCTTTCTGCCGCTCTCCACGTAGGGGCTCTTTACTACTTTTACGGCGCTCCTCGGCAAAAAGAAACCTTAAGTGAAGCATTGAGCCTCTCTGTACAAGAGGCCTTAGAGCAAGAAGAGCTGCCTTTCACTGCCGCCTTTACACCGCAAATAGAGTTATGCAAAACGGAAAAACCGCAACCAGAGCTCTTGATCCTCCCCAAACTCCCAGAACCTCAACCTAAACAGCAGGAAAGTGGCCTCTTTATGCCGCTTTTTAATGTGGAAATCGCCTCTCCTCCTCTTTCTGTAGAGCCAAAGGAAGAGAGAGAATTTTTCTTTGAATATCAAAGCGAGAAGCACGCAAGTCTCGATTTAGAGCCCTTGCTGCGCACCGCAGGGCTTCCTCCTGAGGTGATAGAGCCCGGAGAAAAAGAAGAGATCGGACAAGCTCGTCTACTCCCAACAAAGATCGATCAGGATCTCTCTCTTCCCCTTGCCTTTATCTCTCTTAAAAAACTGTCCACTCCCCCACCAAAGGCAGACCCTCTTCCCTTTGCCCAAATCAGTGAAAACACAACCCCTAAACTGATTACCCCAAGTGCGGTCGATTATTTAAGGGAGCAGTGGATCAGCCGCCCTCTTGGCAATCACACACCTCCCACTCTAGAGCACTATGGCATCCCAGAATTGACAGACGAATTGCAGTGGAACAAAGAAATCGAAGCCAAGATCTCCTACATCCAAGATTCAGAGAAAAACCGCTATCTCTTCTCGCTTTCTCTAGAACCTGGCTCTGAGCTTTCAGAAGGAGCCTTTCCGCAGCACTTCTATTTTTTGATCGACTGTTCCCACTCCACAGAGATGCAAAAAATCGTCCGCTTCAAACGAGCTCTGCAGCGAGCGCTCGCTGCCCTTGAGGAGAAAGACACCTTCAACATCATCTGCTTTGGCAAGAAAGTCTCTCAATTATCAGAAAAAAACCTGCCTGTTACCCCAATGACACTGCAAAAAGCGCAGCGGTTTCTAGAGGAGGGTGGAGCGGTTTCAGGAGACAAAAACAACTTTTTTGGAGCCTTTCTTCCCACAAAAGTCAGTAACGATGAAGTCCACTCGGTCATTTTAATCTCAGATGGCCTATCGAGCCTTGTCGATAATAAGCAAAGAAGCTTCTTCTTCGACTGGCTCAAAACAACCTCTGGAAATATCAACATCTATACCGCAGCTTGTGGCCAGAGCAATAACCTCACTACTCTCGATTTTCTCTCCTACTCAACCGGTGGCAAGCTGCTCTACTCCGATACAAACGCCGGCTTCCCACGTAAACTGGTGCGTCTGATCAAAGAGCTCCACAGCCCCATGATCCGAGACGTCACAGTCGACTTGGTCCCAGACGATAGCAAAGCACGCGTCAGTCTCTGCAGCGGCAAGGCAGCTCTCGGCCCTATGTTCTCCTCACACCCTTATACGCTAGTCGGTTCGATCGACGAGCTCTGCGACTTTACTCTTCTCATCCAAGCGAGAAACCGGAAGGAAGAGATCTACATTAAAAAAAACGATCTCTCTCAAAGAAGGGACGCAAGGGGGCCGCGCACTGGCCAAGCTCTTTACAAACAAAGAGCTGAGCCTCCAATACGACAAGTACATGGAAACGGGCAAAGTAGCCTACCTCGACCAGGCAAAGAATATTGGCGTCTTTGCTGAGGGTACTGAGAGATAAGCCTATCTGGAAATAACCTATTGATTGTTAGGGCATTTAAATTGTGCACGGATTGTGCACAGACTCTTGTCTTGATGATCAAAATTGCCTGTAACTTATTGACTTTCAGTGATTTTGAATTGTGCACGGATTGTGCACAGATCCTTTCCACAAGGGCCTAGGGCCATGTGTATCAATCTTCGCAGTAGAAAATAATTTTCGATAAATTTTGAGAATTGTTTTTCATATATAGTGCAAAAAACCCGCTCAAATCTGCTGTGATTTGTTTTTCGATTTCTGCTTTGGCATTTTTTTCTACCTGAATTACATAACTATTTCCGTAAACAGGCACACTTGCTTGAAAATCATTAAAGGTCGTGCCCTCTACCATCGCATAGGTAGCAGGGGCTTTTGATTAAAAAGATTTGCAGCGTTTTTGATGGTTCATACTGTATAGCTAAACCATTCTCTCTGTGGGCTCTGTGATCTCTGTGGTTGCTGGTTTTATTTTTACCACAGAGCTCACAGAGCCCACAGAGAAAAGAAGAGTGTTTTTTCGAGTTACTGATAATCAACGTCCAAAACTGCGAACTGTTTTTAACGAAAAGCCCCTGCATAGGTAGTCATTAGAAAGGAATTTTATTTAAATTTAATAAGAAGAATAAAAAATTGCAGTTTTACACGGAGAGCATCAAAATTAACAGGGTCTGTTTTTTTAGAGCAGACAAGTTGTATTTTTTTGCCCACTACAGTTTCTAAACAATGCCTTAAATCAGGCTGTAGTTTTACGTCAGAAGTTACGATGTTAAAGCTTACTGTATTGATGTCTGAAAAACTGAATGCGTAAGAATGAAAAGGATAAATCTTATCTAATAGAAGCTTGGCTTCCACTTCAGAAGATACGAAAAAAGAGAGTGAAAGTAAAAAAACAATAAAACGCATTTTTATACACAAACTACTCCAAAAATTGGTTTCTGCCGGCGTTGGCAGCCACGGAATTTTAGCCCACCTGCATCGCTCAACTTATTCAAGTTGAGCTGCTTCGGCGCCGGCTTCGCCTGACTCAAATTCCGGGCGCCTCCTTGGCATATTCCCAATTTTTGAAGTAGTTTGTGTATAGTCATCCCAAGCTGGATCTGGAGGAATCTTCAAAATTTCCATGTCCTTCCAAGCATTGACAAGTGGTTGCATACATGTTTTCCAGAAACCTCTTTGTTGGCAACATTTTTCAGCGCAGACTATAATGCTCCACTACTCCTAGGAGGAAAAAAATGGCCAAAGCAAGGGCAGTGCTCAGGCAAAAAAATCCTCAGAAAATACACCAAAACTTCGCCTGAAAAAGGGAGTGAAGTTAGCTAAACATGATCCTTATAAAGCACTCCTAGATGAAAAACTCATTGCAGAGGCTTTTTGGGAATGTTTAAAAGAAAATGATCCCGAAGGTGCTGCGAAAGTGATCTCTGCCCACCTCAATGCGCTTAAGAAATTTAAGAAGGATGCCCCACAGGTGTCTGTGGGGCATCCTTCTTAAATTTCTTAATCTCTGCGTTCTCTGTGCGCTCTGCGGTTAAATACTTTGTGAAAAACTCTTAGGTTATGAGCGTCAATTTAAAGCGCAAGAGCGGCGCAAAGGCCAAGCACGACGACAAGTGAGAAGAGAAACATCTTGCGTGCCCAGGGTTTATCCGCGCCCGTTTTAAAGCCTTGGAGACAAAATAAGAGCCAGGTCAGGCCAAGCAGCATGGAAGTTGTCAGGTAGACCGCTCCTGCATAGCCAAAGACAAAGAGCAGAAAGCAAGAGGTCACAAAGGCGATGATGTAGAAGAGCATCTGCACCTTGGTGGCCAAGATGCCTTTTTTGAGAGGGAGTACGGGAATCTGCGCGGCAGCATATTCTTCTAATCTGTAAATCGCAATCGCAAAAAAATGGGGCATTTGCCACAGAGCTACCATGGCAAAGAGCAGAACGGCGGCAAAATCTAACCGGCCGCTTGCAGCTGAATACCCAACGACAGGCGGCATGGCCCCTGCGATGCTGCCGATCAAGGTGGCAGAGGAGAGGCGGTGTTTGAAAATGCTATAGAGGGCTACGTAGACGACAAATCCAAGTAGCGCGCTGAGTAGTGCCAGGAGATGCGAAAAAAGAGCAAGAGAGAGTGTGCCCAAAAAAGCTAAGATGGAGGCAAAAACAAGAGCCTGCTGCACTGAAATGTCTCCTCTTGCAAGCAGCCGCTGCTTTGTTCTGTCCATCTTCTGATCAGACTCTCGATCTATGCAATTGTTACAGACACAAGCTGAGGCGATGATCAGAGAAAGTCCTAGCAGCGTCCAGGTACAGAGAGCTGGATTAAAAGCTGGTTTTGAGGCTAGGGCAAAGCCCCCTGCTGCCGTGACCAGGTTGCCGAAGATAATGCCGGGCTTGGTGAGGGAGAAGTAGTCTCTGAGAAGGATCCTGCGGGCTAGGGCTCTTTCCATCAAAAAGATCCCATATTCATGCTGGGCATCGTGTTGTAATCCAAATTACTCATGATCCACATCGAACCACCCACCACAACAACCATGATCAGGATCATGAAGAGGAAGGCAATCAGGGTCCAGCGCGGTTTAGACTCCATCCCAACGTGAAGAAAAAAGAAGAACTGCACGAGCGCTTGCAAGAGGGCAAGGCCCAAAATGGAGAGGGTAAGGGCTGTACCACTTAGATGGTGACGGAGGACAAAAAGATAGGTCCCAACCGTGAGCAGAAGAGAAAAAACAAACCCGATGCTGACGGGTTTAAAACTGACATTCCAGCCATGTTCCCTGTCAATCATGCTATCCCTCCCATGTAGACAACGGTAAAAATAAAGACCCAGACAATGTTAAGAAATTGCCAGAACATACGCAGACAAGTCAGTCTCCGCAGATCCACTGGTGTAATCGGTCTAAAGAAAAGAGGCAGGAGAAAAAGAAGGGTCCAGAGAAGGGCAAAGAGCAGATGGAGGCCATGTATCCCCACAAGGGAATAAAATATGGAGAGGAAGGCACTGATGCGCCAGGTAAACCCTTCACGAATCATCGCGGTAAATTGCAGGGTCTCTATCCCCATGAAGAGTAGGCCGAATAAAAAGGTGAGAGCAAAGAAGGTGAGTGTGAGCGCTTTGTTTGCTCGGTGAGCTGAGGCGCCGCCAAGACCTGCCATGCAGCTACTGAGAAGAAGAATAAGGGTCTGCACTAAAATAAGCGGAGGATGATAAAGCTCCTTGCCAGATGGCCCGCCAAAGGTGTGGGTCCCAAGCACCGCGTAGGTAGCAAATAGCGTTGCAAAGAGCATGAAGTCGGTTACAAGAAAGATCCAAAAGCCAAAAAGGGTCTTGGAGTAGGTATCGTGGTGAGTATCGGGATAGAGCTCGTGCAGAACCGGCTGCGCTTTTGTCATGATCTTTTTTCCTCCACTGCTGCTACCTCACTTGCCGGCACATAGTATTCTGTGTGCTGATCAAAAAGGCGAATAGCGCTGCAAGCAATAATGCCAAGCGCGCTCAAGGCAGATAGCCAAAACATGTGCCAGATCATTCCAAAGCCCAAAGTGAAACTGAGCAGTCCGATATAGACACCCATGCCCGTATTTCTCGGCATATGAAGATCGAAGTACTCCTTGGGCCTTTTTTGCGGTAAGCCCTGATGCTTCATGACCCAGAAGGGGTCGCGTCCATGCACCTCTGGAGTGATCGCAAAGTTATAAAAAGGCGGAGGGGAAGAAAGAGACCATTAGAGAGTCCTTCCATTCCAAGGATCTCCTGTCCGATCTTCATTTTGATGGCGCCTCTTAAAGCTGACATAGAGCTGCAAAACCTGCAGAGCAAAGCCACACAAGATGAGAAAGGAGCCAACCCCTGCAATGATAAAAAGAGGTTGCCACTCGGGAACATCATAGTGATCAAGTCTTCTTGTCGCTCCCATAAAGCCGAGCAAATAGAGAGGAGAAAAAGCGAGTAAAAAACCGATGAACCAGCACCAAAAGGCATACTTACCGATCTTTTCACTCAGCTTAAAGCCGGTAAATTTGGGGAACCAATAGGAGTAGCCGGCAAAAATCCCAAAGAGCACCCCGCCGATGATCACAAAATGGAAATGGGCAATCAAAAAGAGACTATTGTGCACCTGAAAATCGGCAGCTGGAATCGACATGAGGACCCCCGCGGCTCCACCAATTGTAAAAATGATGATAAATCCTAAAAACCAGTACATGGGGGTCGCAAACCGGATCTTCCCCCTAAACATCGTAAAGAGCCAATTGAACACCTTCACCCCTGTTGGAAGCGCAATGATCATCGTCATGATCCCAAAGAAGGCGTTAACATTGGCTCCAGCTCCCATCGTAAAGAAGTGGTGCAGCCATACAATGAACGAGAGAAAGGTGATGGCGATAATCGCCCAGACCATGGAGGTGTATCCAAAGAGTTTTTTGTGAGAGAAAACGGGCACCACCTCCGAGAAGATGCCAAAGGCAGGCAGAACCAAAATATAGACCTCGGGATGGCCCCACGCCCAGAAGAGGTTGATATACATCATCGGACTTCCCCCAAAATCGGGTGTAAAAATCCGCGTATCCAACAAACGATCGGTTGTCAGCATGCCAGCTGTTGCAGTCAAAATGGGAAAGGCAAAGATCACAAGCACCATCGTCGCCAAAACTGTCCAGACAAAAATCGGCATTCTCATGAGAGTCATCCCCGGGCAGCGCATCTTGAGAATCGTGACAAAAAAATTGATTCCCGAGAGCAGTGTCCCCGCCCCTGACACCTGTATGGTCCAAAGCCAATAATCGACCCCAACCCCCGGGTTATATTTAATCCCGGCAAGCGGAGGGTAGGAAGACCAGCCCGTACCTGCATAAAACCCGACAAGAAGCGAAACCATGATAAACATCGCCCCTGCAGAAAAGAGCCAGAAGCTCAAAGAGTTCAAAAAGGGGAAGGCGACATCGCGCGCACCAATTTGCAGAGGCAAAATAAGATTGATGAGGCCAAAGAGAAAGCCCATCCCTGCAAAGAAGATCATCGTGACCCCGTGAGCTGTAAAGATCTGCTGAAAGTGGGGCGCCGTTAAAAACCCCATGGAGTCGCCAAAAGCGATCGCCTGTTGCCCACGCATGAGCCAGGCGTCGCTTAAGCCCTTGGCAAGCATCACAAAAGAGACAATGATGTACATCGTCCCAATCTTTTTGTGGTCGACAGAGGTGAGCCACTCCCTCCAGAGCCATTTCCAGCGCTTGTAGTAGGTGAGCAAGAAGATCACAAGCAAAGCACCGAGAAACATCGAAGCACCCGCTACGATTTCAATCCAATCATGGACAAAAGCTTCCGCATTTAATCTTCCAAACATCTTTAAGGCACCATATATTTCATCAGGATTTTGTCGAAGAGATGGGGCTCTGCCAGTCGATACAAAGAGATCGGATCATACTGACTTTTTTGCAAAAGCCTCTCATACTCAGCAGCGTCAAGACTTTTTGAAGAGTGAGCGACAGACCCGACCCACGTTTCAAAATCCTGCTCATTGCTAGCCACCGCTGTAAAGGTCATCCCAGCAAAACCATCGCCGCTTAAATTGGCTGAAACTCCACGAAAGCGCCCCGCTTCATTTGCAATCAAATGGAGCTTTGTTCGCATCGCAGGCATGGCATAAATTTGACCACCCAGTTGCGGAATCCAAAAAGAGTTCATCGGTGCATCGGAGGTGATTTCGAAATTCAAGGGGGTTTGCGTCGGAAACTGGACGAAATTGACCGTTGCAATTCCCAGCTCGGGGTAGATAAAGAGCCATTTCCATTCTAAGGCGACTACCTGAATCACTAGAGGTTTTTTCTCTATCTCCAAAGGTTTGAAAGGATTGAGCTCATAGCTCGATTTGAAAGCAATGACCGCTAAAATCACAATGATCACAAGGGGAGCGCCCCACCAGCAGTACTCGGCAATCATATTGTGCTCCCAATCGGGGGAGTGGCTAGCCTTGGCATTGCCCTCTCGGTATCTCCAGGCAAAGATCCAAGTCAAAATGAATACAGGAATCACCACAATCAGCATCAGTAGCGAAGAGGTGATGATCAGATCCGCCTCTTTTGCCCCAATGAGGCCACTTGGCTCAAGAACGGCAATCTTATGGTTGTGGATGAAGACTGCGCTAAAAGCTCCAGCTGCCAGAAGCAGCAAAATTAAAATTATCGCTTTAAATACCTTCCTCATCTGCTACTTTCTCTACACCAAGACCCAAGCAGTTGTCCAGTGATTTTTAAACGCTTTTAGGTCATAGTAAGCGACATGCTTTCGATCCTCGGCGGCAAATGGAAAAGTCGCCTTTTAAAAACCCCGAACCTCATCCGACCAACCGCCTCGATTGTCAGAAAAGCAGTGTTTGACATTTGCAGGGAAGAGGTTGAAGGGGCCCATTTTCTCGATCTTTATGCGGGAAGTGGAGCAATGGGCATTGAAGCTTTGAGCCGCGGGGCTAAAGAGGCGACCTTTGTGGAGAAGGCGCAAAGCGCTATTGCATGTATCCGTCACAATCTCAAGGAATTGACCATTCCTCCTGAGCAAACCACCCTTTTCCCTTTCGATGCGGAAAAAGCGGTGCGGATTCTCTCTAAGAAGGGGGCCTTGTTCGATTTTATCTATGTAGACCCGCCCTATGCTCTCGAAACAAGCCGAATTTTAAAGAATTTACTAGAGTCTTGCCTTCTGTCAATAAACGGCAAACTCCTCCTCGAGCAAAGACGCTCTTCTACTCTGGATCCCGATCTTTTAAATAAGCTCAGCCTCCTCTCCGAGCGCCGTTTTGGCGATACAGCTTTGCTTATTTTTCGTGGACTTTAGCTATATCGACTTTAGCTATAAAGACGAGTTCAGCGCAAAGGCACGAAGTCGCAGAGACGCGGAGAAAAATAAAAATTTTAAAAAATCTTTGCGACGTTGCGATTTTGCGTCTTTGCGCTGACATCGTTTGTGCACTTTAAGAACTTTTCAGAGAAAGAAAATTAAAATAAAATTTACCTCTGTTTATCAATTCCCCTGTTCGTGTAAAATGGTTTCCTTTAGCAAATATCAAAGGAAGTACAGTTTTGTTCACCATTTTACTCCCCGGCAGTTTCAACCCACCCACGCTGGGGCATCTTAATCTGATAGAGCGCTCTAGCCACCTCTGTCAAACCCTCTATGTTGGCATCGGTCAAAGCAGCAAAAAAGAGCAGCGCCTTCTGTCTACAGAAGAGACTGTGCGGCTCCTTCAGCAAGAAACCTCTAGTTTAAAAAATGTGACCATCTGCTCATTTACAGGGCTTGTCGTCGATTTTGCCAAGACGATCGGGGCAAGATTTCTGTTAAAAGGGATACGAAATAGCTACGATTTACGCTACGAAATGCAACAGGCTGCGGTCAACCGAGAGCTCAGCGAAATAGAAACTATTTTTTTACCCTCCCACTCAGAAACCAGAGAAATCAGCTCCTCTTTGATTCGAGAACTTGTTCAACTTGGAGCCCCATTAAATAAATTCCTTCCAAAATCTATTGCCGAGGCAATTCATACTGCCTCAAACCAACAGGAGAAATAAGGCATGCAAAAAGAAAACGGAGTAGTTAAGTGGTTTGATGAAGAAAAAAAATATGGCTTCATCCGCTCAGACACAGGGAACAAAGAATACTTTGTTCACTCATCTGATGTGCAAAACCTAGGTCGCTCACTCGAGAAAGGAGAGCGCGTAGAGTTTGAGATCGCAGAAACCGGCAGAGGCCCTAAAGCGACTAACGTACGTCCTCTTGAGGAGTAAGGCTTTCGGTTTAAAAGGCGCGAGAAATCGCGCCTTTTACACTTTTTCTCCCATTCGGTAAGTGGTTTCTGTAGCCACTCCTTTCGAATCGTAGGCGATTTTCATCCCATTTAGCTTATCTTCGACATAGGTTTGCAAAAGCTTAGGGCTTCCATCGTCGTAGTACTTGTTGAGCTTGCCATGTCTTAAATCAGCTTTGTACTCTGCCTCGCAGATCAAAATTCCCTTCTCATTCCACTCTTGTGACAGCCCCTCTCTCTTCCCACCTTTATAAGGCACTAAGGCACCCAAGATCTCATTTTCAAAGTAGGTACGCTCCTGCCCCTCTTTCAGATCCTCTATAAAAAAGCTCTCCTTAAAAAGCTTGCCACTTGGAAAGTACTGCAGAGAGGGTCCCTGCTTTTTATCCTGTTTGAACTCTACAGAGAGGAGAAGTCCCCCTCGCGGCGTAAACATTTTCGCTACCCCCTCTTTTCGTCCTGCCTTGTAAGGAGTAACACCCACTTTAGCTCCTGCCTCATTGTACTCGACCACCTCTCCATCGAGCTTCCCCGCGACAAAATCTGCCTCTACAGCCTTCACCTTGCCAAAGAAGGGATGCACAGGAAAATAGATCTCATGCTTGCCTTGCCGCTGGTTGTCCTTGTAGTGATAGATCACCTCTTTCCCATCGGAGCTCTTTTCAAAGTAGCGCCCCTCCAGCTTGCCCCCTTTATAAAAAGCCTCTTCGAGCAGATTGCCCTCTTCATCCCACATCGCCTTCATTCCATCCAACTCTCCGGCCAAGTAACCGATGAGGGTATGGGTTTTTCCATCCTCGTAGTAGGTGCGCTGCTCGCCATGTAAAGCACCGTTTTTGTCAAAGCGAAAATGGTGGGCCAATTTTCCCGAAGCATAGGATTCTTTGTGCTCACCAATCGGCTTACCCTTGACATACTGCTTTTCAAAAAAGAGCGTGCCATTCTCATGCCATCCGACAATCTTGCCATCGAGCAGGTCCTGCGTGTAGCTTGCGCGAACTTTAACCTGCCCATTTTCGTAATATTCCTCAGAACCGCCCTCTCTTTTTCCTCTAGCAAACTGCGCTGTTTCGCGCAAAGCCCCTCCATCATAAAAAAAGCGGACCATCCCTTCTGGCTGGTCATTTTCAAAACGGGCCTCCATCAGAAGCTGAGAAGTCTCATTCCACTGCCTATGCCATCCCTGCTTTTTCCCTTTGACCTGCGTATTTTCAAACTTGAGCGCCCCATTTGGATGGAAGTGGCGCTGCAACCCATCAAATTCTCCAAGAGAAAAATTCTCCTCCAGCTCAACTAACCCATTTTCAAACCACTGCTGCAAAACCCCATCTAGTTTGCCATCGCGGTAAAAAGCGCGCGTCTTGATCTGCCCATTTGGATAGTAGGCCTCTTGCACCCCTTCAAATGCCCCTTTTGAGTAGTTCTGATCGACAAGTAGCTGCCCCTTCTCATCCCACTGCCTCACTCTCCCATCTTGCACCTCTCCAAGCAGGCTGTACTCGGCTATTTTTTGCCCCTGCTCATTCCAGATGAGAATCGGCTCTAAGAGCGTTCCTGTCTCATCATACTTGGCAAGAAATGCCTCCTTCCCATTCAGATGCTTTTTCCAGTGTGTACCTTTTGGAATCCCACTCTGATAATTCCCCTCTCCAATCAAAGCTCCCTTATCTGAAAAAAACTGCTCCCTACCCTGCTTTTTCCCATTTTGATAAGAGACGCGGTAGCTCTCCTTACCTCCTGGATGGTACTTGATGTGAGAGCCTACAGGCTCTCCCTTCTCAAAATCCTGAATCTCGACCATGTTGCGCATCGCATCATAGAGCACAACAGCGGGATTTTTCCCATCGGAATGAAGCTTGTCATCTCGAAAATGGCGTGTGCTTTTTAACCCACCATTTGGATGCCATTCAAGTGCCGTCCCCTGCTTTTCCCCATTTTGGTGAGGGATGAGAGCCGCGCGCACCTCTTTGGGATAGTAGCGAATCAGATCTCCGACGATTTTGCCCTCGCGATACTGCATCTCCTCAGCCTTATCTCCTTCCGGGTAATAGGCAATCGATGAGCCCTCTCGCACTCCCTGATGAAAACGGGCAACCGCGCGCAGCTTACCCTCCTCACTAAAAACCTTCACCTCTCCCTCGAGCAAACCCTGCTCGTAAAAGGCAAGCTGCTCGATCTGTCCATTTGGGAATAAAACGACACTCGGGCCGTGGGGAACGTTTTCTGTTTTCCAAAGTTCAAACCCTTTCGACCCCTCCGGGGCGCTGCCCAGATCGGTTTCGCTTTTGAGCGCTCCTCCTTCCTGGTAGGTCATCTGCTTAACCGCCACCTCTCCATCGTAAAAAAGCACCTTCTGCGGCAATCCTTGAACCGAATATTCGATCACCTTAGCGCGCCAATGCGGCTGTCTCTGTTTCAGCTGCTGGCTTTCGCTAGAGCCAAAGGCAAAAATAGGGATAAGGAAAAGAAAAAATAGGATTCTCATACTCTTTTGAGCATAGATGAACTGACAAAAAAAATGAAAGAGTGTAAAAAATTGAATCTACATACTTAGGAGCCCCTATGCATAAAATCAAAAAAACAGTTTTCCCTCTACTCTCCTTGTCTCAGAGATTGGAGGAAGGTCTTTTTTAAAACTGTAAGTTTAAGGATACACTGCCTGCATTCGATACATATCCGCTGAAAAAAAGTCCCTCATAACCAATCGTTAAATGGACCATGCCATTGTAAGAGACCCCTGTTAGTGCAGCGCCGATAGCCAGCATGCTACGATCGGGGTATAATCCCACAACAGTGTATCGATTCGGAACATCGACAAGGCGCGCTTTAATCTTTCTGCCTTGGAAACGGGCTTCATACGCCCAACCAAGCTTGGCACTCGGTAGGATAGCTCCACATCTTCCTGTATAACAAAAGCGGCCTTGCAGTCCCAATTCGCTACGAAGCAAATTGGTATTTCTTCCATAGATGTGATTGTCTAAACTCTGAGCACTGGTTTCTGTATACCCCTTCTCGTGACTCCAGACATAGTCGAGCTCACCGTAAGGATAGACCTGAGCCGTGCTTTCTTCAGGAAAGCAGGCACCTAGATCCAAGTGGGCAATCAGACCAGATCCATGATGGTGACCCTCAGGGCGCCGATTGATCGTGCCAAATTGAACGAGCCGCTTCGAGTGATAATCACTAAAGTTTCCAACTAAAGAGACATTAGAGAAAAAGCAGGAAGAGAGCCAGCTACCATAGAGTCCTCCATAATAGGTGCTGATTCTACCATTTGCTAAGTGGTCCTGGCAGCGGACACGAGTATGCGTATAGGCTCCTAAAGCCCCTACGTAAAACTCTCTTGAGATGCGATAATCGGCACCTACTGTGCCCAGTTCTGCCTCTGAATGGAACCCCACATTTTGGCGATTCTCTCTTTGCCGAGCACTGTCAATATTTCCATCTACCCAGACTTGCCATGTTCTGTCGCACCATTCTTCTATACAAGGACAGCGAACCTCTCGCATATCTGCTGTGTGTCTATTCAAAGCAGATGAAACAAATAAACTGCTGTTTTGCTGAGCCAGTGAAAGGCTATTTAAGAGCGAAGGTTGCATCTGATTAAAAGCCTCAGTTAGAGCCGCTTGGTTAGGTAACAAGTAGAGCTGCGAAAAAATAAGTTCCATATCGGAGCCGGGCGCGGGATTAAATCCATTCAAGCTTTTGGCAATGGCTCCTGGGTTTCCTTTGGTGACCACGGTTGAAAAAGGCATAAAATTTAAAATCAGAATAATCTCATTAGGAGGTGCTATAGCACTATTTAAAACCGCAGTTGTATAGAGAACCTCAATGTTAATGGCTGGAAAGGTATTGACTACCTGATCAAATGTTCCAATCACAGCTCCTCCGCTCCCTCCTGCATTAGCCACTACATAGGCACTGTCTATTCTATAGGTGCCAGGAGTGGGAACGATCTCGATGGTGGCTCCGGAGTCAATGGTGATGTTACCGGTACCCCCAACATCCAACAAATCAGCCATTGTAGGATTGATCTCTACTTGGAAGGTCGAGCCCGTTTGAAAGGTGACATTGCCTGTGACTCCAATTGTTCCAATTGTGGCATTATCGCCAGGCTTCAGCAGACCGCCGACTAAGACATCACCTGTAATCGATCCGCTTCCATTTAAACTAGTACCTGGCAAGACAGTGACCGGAGAGGTAATGGACCCGTCAATAGTCAGCATCCCTGCCGAAACCGTTGCAGAACCAGCAGAAGACCCACTGCCCGAAAGAACTAGCTGCCCATTTCCGATCTTATCCAATCCTCCAGGCCCTGAGATTATCCCTTGGAGGGTGACCATCTGGCCATTTGTATCGACCACTCCATCTTGGGCAAAAGTGATCGGATTAGAAAGAGTGAGGTTAGAAAGTGCCTGTAGACTATTGCCTGCGGTATTACTAAAGGTTAAGCTGCTTGTACCTAGAGCATTGTTATTTCCAATTGCAAGAGTTCCCTGAGAAAGGCTCGTGGCGCCGCTGTAATTATTTGAGCTGGATAACACCAGTGTGCCAGCGCTGATTTTTGTCAAAGTAAAGCCAGAGCCTGAGCCAGAACCTGAAAGCGTTCCCGTTAAGGTGAAGGTCTGTCCGTTTGTATCAACGACTCCATTTTTTGCAAAAGAAAGGTCATTTGAAATCGATAATCCACTTGTCCCTGCTTGGAAAATATTGCCATCGTTCTGACCAAAAGTTAAAGTTCCTGTTCCTAAAGATCCATTATTTCCGATCGATAGTGTCCCTTTATTCAAGTTCGTGCCGCCAGAATAGGTATTTGCTGCATTTAAGTTTGTCGTGCCAACGACACTCGAGTTTTTCCCAATTGTCAAAATGGCACCGTTACCAGTTCCTGGGGTTACTCCTACGGGGGCTCCTACAAATGAAGCCGCACTATCATCAGCAATCGAATTATTTAAGGTAATGGTTGAGCCATTAGGGTCTAAAATAATGGTAGAGCCCGTGAGAA
>JABDDY010000023.1 GCA_013287365.1 Chlamydiota bacterium | reverse complement strand
TTTTAAATACAATAAGAGCTGATAACAAAAAGATTGCACGTCTTTTTGCCAATTATTTAAACAGACTCAATAATCCCACAGCTTCTGCAGCCAGTGTGCAGCGTGCATACAATCTATTACCTGCCCGTCTCATTCTACTCATTGATAATCTGGGCATTCTCCCTCAGCAATACGACGATCTGCTAAACCGTATCAATGAAGGAAAAATTGCTTTTTCTTCACTATGATCCTTTCCTCAAATGATCAAGTGTCATTGTATAAGAGATTTCCATCGATACAATCTTTTAGCGTATAGGGTCCAGAGCGCAGGCGTATGAGCGCCTGTAGATGTGCCCCTGTGCCAAGATGAGCTCCGATATCATGAGCAAGAGCGCGGATATAGGTTCCCTTACTGCAGGTGATGTGTAGCTTGAGGAGGGGATAGGCATAGCTAAGGAGCGTGATTTGAAGCTTGACGATGACTTTAGGGCGCTCGATCTCGATGCCTTTGCGAGCGAGCTTGTAGAGCTTTTTGCCGCCGATTTTCTTTGCAGAAAACATGGGGGGCGTTTGCAGAATTTCTCCCTGAAAATGGGTGAGAGCCGCCTCTATTTGGCAAAGTGTGGGTACAAGATCTGTTTGAAAGACAACCTCTCCCTCGGGATCATAGGTGGTTGTTTGGGTGCCAAGCTGCACAGTGGCCTCATATTCTTTGTCTTGCATGAGAAATTGGTCTGCTTGCCTTGTAAATTCTCTTCCAATTAGCAGAATCATCACTCCGCTGGCAAAGGGATCTAGAGTGCCCGCATGTCCAATTTTTTTAACGCCAGTCTTTTTACGCAGAGCGGCTACAAGACTAAAGGAGGTTTTCTGGGGAGGTTTGTTGCAGGGCAAAATGCCTGTAGAGGGAAAAAAATTATTCATCCTCAACGTCTACAGATTTCCTGCGCCCCGCCTGTTCCTCATGGATTTTGTCAATGAGGGCCCCGATGCGTAGGTGCTCATCTAGGGAGGTGTCGAGTTTAAAGATCAGGGAGGGGAAGTAGCGCATCACCACTTTTTTGGAAGCGGAGATGGCGATGAAAGAGGCCGCTGATTGTAAAAGAGCTAGGCCCGCCTCTTTTTCCTGCTGTGTGCCGATGATGCTGATCGAGACTTTTGCGTGTTGCAAATCGGCCGAAATGTCCACTTCTGTCACCGAAATGAGGGGATGGAGCCTTGGATCTTTCACCTCTTTATGAATGACCTCAGAGAGCACCTCTTTAAGGAGAGAGTTGAGTCTTTTTGTGCGTTTGCCTTGCATTGGATCTTTTTTATAACTCTTGCTCTAGGTAGCTGATTTCATAGGCCTGGATGAGATCTCCCTCTTTCACATCACTGAAGTTTTGCAGAAGGATTCCGCACTCTAGTCCCTTGCTCACCTCGCGGACATCTTCTTTGACCCGTTTGAGAGAGGCAACGTGTCCTTTCCAGACAACATTTCCTTCCCGCACAAGACGAATATGGTGGCTACGCTTGATGATGCCATCTGTCACCTGGCAGCCGGCGATGAGGCCGAGCTGAGAAGATTTAAAGACAGTTTTTACAAGCGCCTCTCCCATCTCGTTTTCCTGAGGGATTTTGTCAAGAAGATCGCGCATCGCGCTTTTCACATCATCGACTGCGTGGTAGATGATGTCGTGGAGTTTGATGGAGACTTTTTTCTGCTTGATGAGAGTCTCTGCATGGCTCTCTACCTGCGTGTGAAAGCCGACAATGATTGCATTAGAGGTAGCGGCAAGTTCAATATCGGACTCTGAAATTTGTCCAATGCCTTCAAATACAAAGAAGAGGTCGACTTTGCTTGTTTGGATTTTTTGTAGAGAGTGCTTAAGCGCTTCCAAAGAGCCTTGCACATCGGCTCGCAGGATCAGGTTTAAGATTTTTTTCTTATCAGATTCTACTTTCTTCTCTAAGAGTCCTTCAAGACCTAATCTCTTTTCCTTCTGCTGCAGCTTGTCTTTATGTTGTTCCTGGCGTGCATGGGCAATTTCACGCGCCTCACGCTCGCTAATCACGGCGACAAATTCGCTTCCAGCCTCTGGAAGTCCCGATAATCCTGTGATCTTCACAGGTGTTGAGGGTCCTGCCTCGAGAAGTTCCTTGCCATGTTCATCGTGCATTGTCTTGACCCTTGCATAATGGAGGTCAAAAACAATCGAGTCTCCTTTGCAAAGTGTTCCATTTTGCACAAGGACGGTCGCTACACAGCCCATCCCTCGGTGCATGGCCGATTCAATGACGGTCCCACGCGCTCTGGCTCTTGGATCGGCTTTGAGCTCCAAAATTTCCGATTGGAGCGAGAGCATTTCAAGAAGCTCTGGGATCCCATCTCCTTTGAGCGCAGAGCAATTGACGGTGACCGTTGTTCCTCCCCAAACCTCAGGCAGAAGCTCATGCTCGGAGAGCTGGCGGTAGATGTTGTCGGGATTGAACCCCGGCTTATCGCTTTTATTTAGGGCGACCATGATGGGAACTTTTGCCGTCTTGGCCTGGTTCATGGCCTCGATTGTTTGCTCACGCATCCCCTCATCTCCTGCAATGACAAGGATAACAAGGTCTGTGACATCTGCTCCGCGCTCGCGCATGGCGGAAAAAGCCTCGTGGCCCGGGGTATCTAAAATGGTGATATCGCCAAAAGTGCTGTGGCATTTAAAGGCGCCAATATGCTGGGTGATGGCTCCTGCTTCTCCTGAGGCGACATCTGTTTTGCGAATAGCATCGATTAGACTTGTTTTCCCATGGTCAACGTGACCCATAAAGGTGACAACAGGAGGGCGGAAGACAAGCTGCTCCGGATCGGTTCCCTCGATTTCCTCGCGTATGGTCTTGTCTGTGATCTGGACCCGTTCTTCTTCTTTCGTATCGATGGTGATGTCACATCCAAAATCGCGGCCTAGTACCTGAATAGTTGTCTCATCATCGAGGTAGTCATTGATGGTGACGATAGAACCTTGCATGAAGAGTTTGGAGATGATCTGAGAGGCCTTGAGTTTGAGCTGGGTTGCAAGATCCTTGATCGTGATCGGGAGGCGCAGATGAAGGATTTTTGGACGTGTTGTTTCATCTATCTGGTCCTTTTTGCCTCTAAGGGGTCGTTTTTTTCGCCAGGCCTCCTCTTCTCTACTGCGAAGGCCCATACGGTCGCGCGAGTCAAATCCTGTCGTTCCCCCCTCTAGCTTCTTTTGAGGGCGTAGATCTTGGAAGTCCTTGAACGGGGTACTTTTGCGCGGTGTGCGTGGCTCTGCTCGCTGAGGAATGCCGCCAGGGGAATGCCTTGGAGGTCCTTGAGGTCTTGTTGAAGGTCTTGGAAATCCGCCGGAGGGTCTTGGAAATCCGCCCGGAGGTCTTGGTGGCCTAGGTCCGCGATCATAAGGCGGTCGTCTCCCTTCTCCAGAACGGGTCTCTCCAGGTCGAGTCTCTCTAGGGCGTCCCTCTCCAGGTCTAAAAGGAGGGCGTCTTTCACTCGAATAGGGTCTAAAGCCTCCAGCTGGTGGGGCGCCTGGCCTTCGGCCTTCATAAGGAGGTCTTGGCGGTCTATCTCCACCGGCATAGGGGGGTCTTGGCGGTCTATCTCCACCCGCATAAGGAGGCCTTTGAGGTCGATCTCCACCACCCGCATAAGGAGGTCTTTGGGGCCTGTCTCCGCCTGCATAAGGGGGTCTTTGAGGCCTGTCTCCACCTGCGTAACGTGGTGGGCCACCGGAACCACCAGGGCGTCTTTCTCCCTCCCGACGGGGTCCTCCCGAGTAGGGTCTAAAAGGCGCGCGTTCCCCTTGCGGGGGAGAGCTGCGCCAGGGTCTTTGCTGATCTTGTTTTGGCTCATAAGGGCGCTCTGTAGTCCTGGGGCTGCGCTCAAATGGACGCTCCTCCTCAAACAAATCTACGCGATCCTGTTTCGCAGCAGGTTTTTCCTCCACAGGTGCAGCAGGTTCCGCTACAGGTGTGTGTGTAGGAGGGGGGGAAGGGGCTGCGGGCGAGGTTGCTGGCGTTTGAGCAGGCGCTGCCGCTTTTTCCTCAACCTCTTCGCTCTTTTTTTTCTTCGACGCTGGCTTTTTTGGTGAGCTGAGCTTGAGCGCTTCAGCAAGCTGCGTATTTTTGATCTGAACTTTTAGATTTTTGGCCAAGGTTACTCTTCTTTTGGGGCGTTGAAATGGCGAACCTGCTCCAAGATGCGGTCGGCCATCGATAGGCTAATTTCAGGAATTTTTGCCAGCTCATCAGCTGTCGCTCGCAAGACATCGCGGCGCGTCTGATAGCCTGCACTTTGCAAACTCTGGACAATCATCGAACTCATCATTCCTCCCGCCTCTAGCTTTTGGTCTAAGGAAGGATCGTCCATGAGAGCTAGTTTGCCTCGTTCGAGATTCATGGCGGTCTGGTACTCACTCATTCTTTGTACTTCTAACTGCGCTTGAATGAGTTGTCCGATGAGTCGCGCGTTGCTTCCTCTTTTTCCGAGGACGACTGGATAACTCTCATCATCGACAACAATCGAAATGACCGATTCGTCTTCGTTGATATTGATCTTCTTGATCACGGTAGGGGCAAGAGCATTTTCGAGAAGCTGTACCTTGTCCTCTGCAAAGGGAAGGATATCGATCTTTTCATTGCCGAGCTCTCGGATGATGTTTTTTACCCTTGTCCCGCGCACTCCTACGCATGCTCCCACGGGGTCGACTTTCGGATCATGGCTGATGACGGCAAGTTTGGTGCGATAGCCCGCTTCTCGGACAATGCGCTCAATGCTTACTGTGTCATCTTCGAGCTCTGGCACTTCCTGTATAAAGAGCTCTCGGACAAATTCTGGGTGGCTTCTCGAAAGGACAACTTCCGCGCCACCGCTATCGGTATCTCGCACCTCGTAGAGTAGGGCTTGTACGCGATCTCCGACGTTGTAACGCTCTATTTTAGGATAAAAGCGCTCGGGCATGATCGCCTCTACTTTGCCAAGATCGATGATGAGGGTGCCTGCGCGTGCAATTCTCTTCACCGTTCCAGAAACAATTTCGTGGAGGCGATGGCGGTATTCCTCATAAATCACATCGCGCTCTGCGCTGCGCAGTTTCTGAGAAATCACCTGGCCAGCTGTTTGTGCGGCAATGCGGCCAAAATCTTGAGGCGCTGTCTCGATATCTATCCAATCGCCTAGCTGGCAACCGGGCCGAATTTGCTCGGCAGCCTCAAGAGAAATCTCCTCTTCGGGAATTGTCACGACATCGACAACCTCTTTTTGGCAAAAGACGTGAATCTCTCCCGTCTTGGCGTCAACCTGTACAGAGACATTGATGAGTCCTTTAGAGCCTTTACGAGCGGCCACGCGAAGGGATTCTTCGATCGCAGCGATGATGATCTCTCGCTTGATTCCCTTTTCTCGCTCTAAATACTCAAAAATGGCGACTAAATCTTTATTCATTTAAGGACGACTCTTTCTTGAGAGATTCTTCTTTCTGTTTTTTCTTCCGAGGCGCTTTGGCTTTGCCGACGACAATATCATCGCGATTGGTTGCGCTCTCTTCGATCAGGTGTTCCTTAATGGAAAGAGCGATTTTCTTGTGCTCGGGATCAACCTTGATCACTTTGGCTGTAATCTTGTCTCCTTCTCGAACCACATCCTCAACCTTCCCAAAGGGCTGGTCAGAAAGCTCTGTCACGTGGACAAGACCTTCGATGCCACTTTCCAGTTCAACAAAAGCCCCAAATGCGGTCGTTTTTGTTACTGTCCCATTCACGAGGCTTCCGACGGGAATCGCGTTTGCAATGTTTTCCCAAGGGTTGGAGCCGAGCTGCTTGAGCCCGAGAGTGATTTTTTTGCTTTCTGGATCAATGGCCAAAATGATGGCATCGATGCGATCGCCTTTCTTGAGCACTTCAGAGGGATGGGATACTTTCTTTACCCAGCTTAAGTCTGAGATATGGATCAGCCCCTCTACCCCCGGCTCAATTTCTACAAAAGCGCCGTAGTTGGTCAGATTGCGAATCTCTCCGCTGACATTTGTGCCGATTGGGTACTTCTTCTCTACATCATCCCAGGGGTTTTTTTCTAACTGCTTGATCCCCAAAGAGATTTTTCCCTCTTCTTTCTGCACAGCTAGGACAAGCGCCTCTACATCATCTCCCTTTTTCACAATTTCACTAGGATCGGTCACATTCTTGACCCAGGACATTTCAGAGACATGGATGAGCCCTTCGATACCAGGCTCAATTTCAATGAAGGCTCCGTAAGGGACTAGATTGACAATTTTGCCGCGCACGTGGGTGCCAGGAGGATAGCGATGTTCGATGTCTTCCCAAGGATTTTCTTCTTTCTGTTTCATTCCAAGAGCCACCCGCCCTTTTTCTCTATCGACATGAAGAATAACCACCTCAAGCAGGTCGCCAACATTCACCATCTCGGAGGGGTGTTTGATTCTCTTCCAGGTCATATCGGTGATGTGCAAAAGCCCATCAATGCCGTCGAGGTCGAGGAATACGCCAAAGTCGGTGATGTTTTTCACAACGCCTTTGCAGATATCTCCCTCATTGATATGGTCGAGCATCTCTGCCTTGCGGCTCATGCGCTCTTCCTCAAGGAGCTCTCGTCTTGACACAACGATATTTTTGCGCTCTGTATTGATTTTTAAAATCTTGAAGTCATAGGTCCCGCCGATGTATTCATCGAGGTTCTTGATGCGCCTGTTATCAATTTGAGACCCGGGGAGGAACGCTTCCATCCCAATATCGACCATGAGCCCGCCCTTGACTTTGCGCAGGATCTTACCCTTGACGATTGCCCCTTCCTTGCAATGGTTGACGATGAACTCCCACTGTCTTTGGCGACGCGCTTTTTCACGCGAGAGGACAATCTGCCCATTCTCACCCTCTGTCTGATCGAGAAAGACCTCAATTTCCTTGCCGAGGAGCAGTTCATTTGGGTCATCAAATTCCGAAATGGGGATCAGTCCTTCCGATTTTAAGCCAACATCGACGATGACAAAGTCTTTTGTCAGTTCGACAATCGTTCCATTTAGAATCTGCCCCGCATGCATCGATGCAGTTGAACCTAAGCTGGCTTTGGTTTCTTTGGCGCTGAGTAGGGAGCGAAACTGTTTGGCATCCTCATCATCGATATCGAGATCGTCGATGACTTTGCTTGTTTTCCAGTCGCGTTTAAGGGTTTTGGTCATGTTAAGAATGTCTCCTTATAAAACTTTGCGGCAGCTCCTCTTACAAAATCGGCACTTGGGTGAGGGAGAGGTTTTGAAAAAGCCTTCTCCCTCGCCCAAGTGCCGATTTTATGGGCACTTCAAGCTTTAGTGTATCTATCTTAACAAATCATTCCTTAATCGACTACTAATAAAAAAATCTTTAAAAATCGAAGCGGATCCGAAGGATCGGTCCTCCATAATTCAGAGTGCTGGATACGAGCTCAGTTTTTGGAGATACTCCCTCGAGAAACAAATTAGAAATTGCGAAAGCACCAGGCTGAAAGACCTGCAGCCCTGAGTCTGCTGTCTGCATGCGGGAGTTGTTTTCGAGCCAAAGGTGATGTTCCCAAGCCAGATCGATTTCGCTATGATAGCGCCCCGAGCAAAAGCTCTGTTCAAAACGGAGGCCGAGGGCTAGGTCAAAAATCGGTTGCATGGAGGAAAAGGAACTTTTAAAAGCAACTCGATCGTAATCGCTAGAGTACATATGACGGCCAGCAAACACTCCTGTTTCACTGGCCTGATTCCGATAATGTTCTTTCTTCTTCGATCTTGCTGTTCCATAGATTAAGGCAGCGTCAAAATTTCCAAAAATAGACCAGTTAGAGCAAAAGTACCAACTTGGCTCGATTCCCAAATGAACGCCCACTCCCCAAAAATGGTCGATGAAACGATCGATTAAAATAAAATTAACGTTATTCTTGGTAAAGACTGAGAGATCCACATTGTTTTGCAGGAGACTCTTTGTCTGAAATTGCGTTCTTGTCCAGGCTCCCCGCACCCCTGCGTAGGGGCGAAAGGTGAGGCCATTTCTCATCCAAAAGGTTCGACCAATACTTAGCGCAATATCATTTAAGGTGAGCCTCCAGTTTGCCTTCACATGCTGGAAATAAACACCGTTGGGCCCGCCTCCTATCTGTTCAAGATTTGGGTCTTGGTAAGCGGAAAGGGGAGCATGATTGACCCAAGGATTAAAAATAGCAGGTTGCCCGGGGCCTGGGAAAAACTCAAATTCAAGCAAACTGCTTTGAAGAAAACCAAAAGGAGGAACGGAACAGCTATTTGTCTTTTGATTGTGAAAATAGGTCCAGTTAAGCCCTAGATCCCAATCGTTACAGTCAGCGCCCCAACCGATTTCAACTCTCACTCCAGGGGACCAACTTGTCCCAAGAGATTTACCCTTTTGATTGAGCAGGGTAAATAGAGAACTATTGGTGCGGGTTACGGGGTAGTTTACGAGCTCTCCAATAGGAAGCTCTGTTCCTTGGATAGAGTAATAAAAATTTCTTTCTCTGGCAAACCAGTAAAGGGCATTGATGGAGACAAACGTATCGCAGCCAGCTACTGTCTGATAGAGGGGTACGTAACACTCGTAGTCAATGCAAGAATTTGTCTGATAGCAGGGGGGTGGAAGGCAGCTGAGATCTTCGTAGCTTGAGGCAAAGCCAAGCTCGGAAAGAGCAGTCGCTACTCCGATAATCGCTAAGGGATTTTTCATAAGAGCACCTTAAAGTTGAATTTTCTCGTAAAGAGAGGATTTATATAGGAAAAAACCAAAGTTCTGGAAATCATGTGAGTCCACATTCATAGATTAAAAATCGAGGCGAAGCCGAAAGATCGGTCCTCCATAATCGAGGGTAGTCGATATTCCATCGCGTGATGAAGGAAAAGCGACGATATCTCTTACGCTAGGTGTAGATCTGCCAATATCTATATAGTTCATCTCCCCCATGGAGACGCGGTAGTTATTTTCAAGCCAAATATGATGCTCCCAAGCCAGATCGATCTGGCTGTGGTAGCGATCCGAGCAAAAGCTTCGTTCAAAGCGCAAACCGAGAGCTAGATCAAAAATCGGCTGCATGGAGAAAAACGAACCTGTGAAAGCAACTGCATTATAATCTTCTAAGAGGGCGGTTCCATATAAAAAGGGGACGCCGCCTTGAGGGGAGCCCGATACGCTACCCTGGTAATTTTCTTTCTTCTTTGATCTCGATTTTCCATAGATTAAGGCGGCATCAAAATTTCCAAAAACAGACCAGTTAGGGCAGAAATTCCAGTTTGGCTCTATTCCTAAATGAAGGCCCACTCCCCAAAGACGATCGATAAAGCGATCTTTTGTAACCAGATCCACATTGGTTTGACCGTTATTTGGGATGGTCATGTTTCCTTGTAAGAGGCTTCTGATCTGGAACTCTGTTTTTGTCCAGCCGCCTCGTATTCCTGCATAGGGGCGGAAGGTGAAATTGTTTCTTAAGCGAAGGGTTCGACCGATGCTAAGAACTAGATCATTTAAGGTGAGTCTCCAGTTGGCCTTCACATCCTGAAAAAACGTGTAGTTGAGTTCGGTTTGGAAGTTTGAAAAAAAGAGGGCAGCTTGATTGACCCAAAGACTAGAAATAGCGGATTCCTCAACGCCTGGGTAGAACACCCACTGGGCGCCATCGAAATGACCAAAAGGGGGAACCGAACAGCGGCTTGTCTTTTGATTGTAGAAATAGGTCCAATTCACTCCTAGATCCCAGTCGTTGCAATCAGATCCCCAGCCGATCCCGACTCTTACCCCAGGAGACCATCTTGTCCCCAGGGATTTACAGTCTTGATCGAGTGAGGTGAATGACGGAGATGTAGTTATAATGGAACTCAAGGGAGGGTATTGAAAGACCTCTCCAACAGGAAGCTGTGTTCCTTGGATGGCGTAATAGAGATTTCTCTCTCTAGCAAACCAGTAAAGAGCATCAACAGAGACAAAGACATCGCAGCCCCCCACCTGTTGATAGATGGGCACATAACACTCGCAGTTGAAAAAAGGCTCTGTCTCACAATAGGGAAGTGGAGGAGAGTTCAGGTCTCCATAGCTTGTAGCAAAGCCAAGCTCGGAAAGAGCAGTCGCTAGTCCGACAATCGCTAAAGGATTTTTCATGAAAGGCTCCTTAAAAGTGCAGTTTTTTGCAAATTAAAATTCTGGGAATCATTTCCAGTTCCTAAATTAAAAGTCGAGGCGAACACGAAGAATCGGTCCTCCATACTCTAAGGTGGTGGATAGTGTACTGTAGTCTATAGCCATTAGATACTCAGGCAGGCCAGATTGACGGCTGCTGTTCCCGGTCCATACATCCTGTGTATCCCCTGTTGAAGGGAAGCTATAGGTTTTGGTCTCAAGCCAAATATGCTGCTCCCAAGAGAGGTCGATCTCGGTGTGGTAGCAGTCACAGCACCAGCTTTGTTCAAAGCGCAGGCCAAGTGCGAGGTCGAAAATCGGCTGCATGGAGAACAGCGAGCTTTTGAAAGAAGTTTTGTTATAATCGAGTAAGGAGGTTGGTAGGGTTAGAAATACGGGTGTAGCGTTTAAAGAGCCCGATCCCGACTTACTCCCTTTATAGTTTTCTTTCTTTCGCGATCTCACTTTTCCATAGATCAAGGAGGCGTCAAAATCTCCAAAAATCGACCAGTTAGACGACAAGTACCAGTTCGGTTCGATTCCTAAATGGATGCCCATCCCCCAAAAACGATCGATGAAGCGATCTTTTGCAACTAGATCTATACTTCCCTCGGCAAGACCTGGAAATATGGCCGTTTCTTGCAAGCGGCTTTTTGTCTGAAATTGTGTTTTTATCCAGGCTCCTCGCACTCCTGCATAGGGCCGAAAGGCAAAACCTTCTCTCAGCCAAAAGGTTCGACCGATTGTCAGGGCAATGTCATTTAAGGTCAGTCTCCAATTGGCCTTCACATCCTGAAAAACAATGGGGCAGGTTATGGCGGCATTGGAGCTTGCGGAGGGGAGGCTGTCGAAGCTGGTAAGGGGTGAGAAAAACCAAAGGGGGCTTTGATTGACCCAAGGATTAAAAATGGCGGATTGTCCGGGGCTTGGGAAAAACTGAGGCGTGGAGACATGGGAGATGAAGGGCCCCGAGAGGCCAGAATTCAACGCGCTAAAAGGAGGAGTAGAAGAGCGGCTTGCCTTTTGATTGTAGAAATAGGTCCAATCCACTCCTAGATCCCAATCGTTGCAGTCAGAGCTCCAGCCGATCCCGACTCTTACTCCAGGAGACCACCCCGTCTCAAGGAACTTATATTTTTGATCAAGCGGCGTAAAGATGGGGTTGGGACTCCCGTGGAAATAAGAGCTTTCTCCAACGGGAGTCATCTCTCCTTCAATTGCGTAGTAGAGATTTTTCTCCTTAGCAAACCAGTAGAGAGCATCAACAGAGACAAAAGTGTCACAGCCCTCCACAGGCTGGTAGAGGGGCACGAAGGACTCGCAGTTTATGCAAGGCTTAGGCTCGCAGCAGGGAGGTGGAAGAGTGCATGTGTCCGCATAGTTTGTAGCAAAGCCGAGCGTGGGAAACAGAGTTGTCGCTCTGACAAGAATATTTTTCATTATGATACCTTAAGGATCGAAGTTCTTGTAAACTGAAAATTTACATAAGAAAATCAGAAATTAAGGTCAAGAAAGATATTGGCATTAACCCAACTTGCTACCTGTCCTCCTTAGCCGCGTAGCAAGTTGGGTTATTAGAAAGGCTGTGCTCTCAAAACTCTTCCCTCTAGCAAAAAGACCTTTTTCAGTAGGGGGAAGAGTAGCTGATTTAGAAGTCGAAGCGAACCCGAAGGATCGGTCCTCCATAATTTAGAGTGCTGGATACGAGCTGAGCTCTTGGAGATACTCCCTCGACAAACAAATTAGAAAATGGATCAGCACCAGCCTGAAACTCCTGCAGCTCTCCATCTGCCGTCTGCATGCGGGAGTTGTTTTCAAGCCAAAGGTGATGCTCCCAAGCGAGGTCAATTTCGCTATGATAGCGCCCAGAGCAAAAGCTTTGATCAAAACGCAGACCAAGTGTTAGGTCAAAAATCGGCTGCATGGAGGAATAGGAGCTTTTGAAAGCCACTCGATTGTAATTTTCAAAGAATGCGGTAAACAAGGCACCGTGCAGGATTGTTTCGCTGCCCCGATCCCGGTAATATTCTTTCTTCTTCGATCGTGCTGTTCCATAGATTAAGGCGGCGTCAAAATTTCCAAAAATTGACCAGCTAGAGCAAAAATACCAGCTTGGCTCTATTCCCAAATGAACGCCCACTCCCCAAAAACGATCGATGAAGCGATCTCTTAAAATAAGATTTACGTAACGTTGAGTAATCCCTGGGAAAGTCACATTTCTTTGCAGGAGACTCTTTGTCTGAAATTGCGTTTTTGTCCAGGCTCCTCGCATCCCTGCGTAGGGACGAAAAGTGAGACCATTTCTCATCGAAAAAGTTCGACCAATGCTTAGGGAAATATCGTTTAAGGTGAGTCTCCAGTTTGCCTTCACATACTGGAAATAAACAGCGGGAGTCCCACCTAAGTTAGCAACAGCTGGATCTAGGAGTACAACGAGAGGTGCTTGATTGGCCCAAGGGTTAAAGATAGCGGATTGCTCGGGTCCTGGGAAAACCTCAAATTCATCGACGCCTTCTTGAAGAAAACCAAAAGAAGGAACGGAACAGCTCTTTGTCTTTTGATTGTGAAAATAGGTCCAGTTAAGTTCTAGATCCCAATCGTTACAGTCAGAGCCCCAGCCGATTTCAGCTCTCACTCCGGGAGACCAAGTTGTTCCAAGGGATTTACCCCTTTGATTGAGGATCGTAAATAGGGGGGTAGAGCTTTGAGCTGTGGGGTAGCCTAAGAGCTCTCCAATAGGAAGCTGTGTTCCTTGAATAGCGTAATAGAAAGTTCTCTCTCTAGCAAACCAGTAAAGGGCCTCGATAGAGACGAAGGTGTCGCAGCCAGCTACTGGTTGATAGAGAGGTACATAAGACTCACAGTGGATGCAAGAATTTGTCTGATGGGAGGGGGGCGAAAGGTAGCTGGGATCTTCATAGCTTGTGGCAAAGCCAAGCTCGGAAAGAGCGATCACTACTCCGATAATCGCTAAGGGATTTTTCATGAAGGGCTCCTTAAAAGTGCAGTTTTTTGCAAATTAAAATTCTGGGAATCATTTTCAGCTCCTAAATTAAAAGTCGAGCCGGATCCGAAAGATCGGTCCTCCATAGTCCAGGGTACTCGATATACCAGCAAAGGACGAAGGGGTACTAACGATAGCTTCGGGGGGGGTCCGTGTAACTAACCCAATTTCTGCAAAGTCAATCTCCCCCGTAGAGATGCGGTAATTATTCTCGAGCCAAATATGCTGCTCCCAAGCCAGATCGATCTGGCTGTGGTAGCGATCAGAGCAAAAGTTTCGTTCAAAGCGCAAACCAAGCACTAGATCAAAAATCGGCTGCATGGAGAAAAATGAGCCTGTGAACGCCACTTCATTGTAATCTTGCAAGAGCGCGGTTCCATATCTGAAGGGGCCGCCGCCTTGAAGGGAGCCAGATAGGCTGCCCCGATAATTTTCTTTCTTCTTCGATCTCGATTTTCCGTAGATTAGAGCGGCGTCAAAATTTCCAAAAATAGACCAATCGGAGCAAAAGTTCCAGTTTGGCTCTATTCCTAAATGAATGCCCACTCCCCAAAAACGATCGATAAAATGGTCTTTTGTAACCAGATCTGCATTGGTTTGGCCATTGTCTGGGATGATCACATTTCCTTGTAAGAGGCTCTTGATCTGGAACTCTGTTTTTGTCCAGGCTCCTCGGACTCCCGCATAGGGACAGAAGGTGAAACCATTTCTGAAGCAAAGGGTTCGACCGATGCTAAGAACCAGATCATTTAAGGTGAGTCTCCAGTTTGCCTTCACCTGCTGAAAAAAGGTGAAGTCTATTGGGAATTGGAAGTTGGAAAAAAAGAGGGCGGCTTGATTGACCCAAGGACTCCAGATAGCAGATTGCTCAGGGCCTGGGGTCAAGAGCCACACGTTACCTATACCATTAAAATCAGAGGCACTAAAGTAACCAAAAGGAGGAACGGAACAGCGACTTGTGCTCTGGTTGTAGAAGTAGGTCCAATTCAGTCCTAGATCCCAGTCGTTGCAATCAGAGCCCCAGCCGATCTCGACCCTTACCCCAGGAGACCATTTTGTCTCGAGGGATTTATATTTTTGATCGAGCAGTGTGAATGTCGGAGTCACAGTCGTAATGGTACTGACGGGAGTGAACTGAAAAAACTCTCCGAAGGGAACCATTTTTTCTTGAATGGCGTAATAGAGATTTCTCTCTCTAGCAAACCAATAAAGAGCATCGACAGAGACAAAAGTTGCCGGTTGATAGATAGGTACATAACATTCGCAGTTGAAGACAGGCTCTTGTTCACAGCAGGGAAGTGGAGGAGAATTCAGGTCTCCATAGCTTGTAGCAAAGCCAAGCTCGGACAGAGCAGTCGCTAGTGCGACAATCGCTAGAGGATTTTTCATGAAGGGCTCCTTAAAAGTGCAGTTTTTTGCAAATTAAAATTCTGGGAATCATTTTCAGCTCTTAAATTAAAAGTCGAGGCGGATGCGAAAAATCGGTCCTCCATACTCTAAGGTGGTCGATAGTGTACTGTAGTCTATAGCAAATTCATACACAGGCAAGCCAGATTGAGAGCTGGTGTCACCAGACCATATATTCTCTGTGTCTCCTGGGAGAAAACGATAGGCTTTGTTCTCAAGCCAAATATGTTGCTCCCAAGAGAGGTCGATCTCGCTGTGGTAGCGGCCACAGCAAAAGCTCTGTTCAAAGTGCAGGCCTAGCGCTAGGTCAAAAATCGGCTGCAGGGAGAACAGCGAGCTTTTGGAAGCAATTTTGTTATAATCGAACAAGACGGTTGGTAAGGGTTGAAATTGGGGTGTAGCGTTGATAGAGCCTGATCCCGACGAGCTCCCTTTATAGGTTTCTCTCTTTCGCGAGCTCAATTTTCCATAGATTAAAGCGGCATCAAAATTTCCAAAAATTGACCAGTTAGAGTGAAAGTACCAGTTCGGTTTGATTCCTAAATGAATGCCCATCCCCCAAAAACGATCGATGAAACGATCTTTTGCAAATAGGTCCATACTGCTCTCGGCAAGACCTGGGACTGTGAGAGTTTCTTGTAAGCGGCTTTTTGTCTGAAATAGCGTTTTTATCCAGGCTCCTCGCACTCCTGCATAGGGCCGAAAGGTAAAACCTTCTCTCAGCCAAAAGGTTTGACCGATGTCTAAGGCAATATCGTTTAAGGTCAGTCTCCAGCTTGCCTTCACATTCTGAAAAAAAACAGGGCAGGTCTCACCATTAGTAGAGCTATTGGGAATGATGCTGTCGAAGTTGACATTGGCTGAGAAAAACCAAAGGGGGCTTTGATTGACCCAAGGGTTAAAAATAGCGGATTGTCCGGGACCTGGGAAAAAGAGAGCCTGGTAGATATTGTCATTGAAGCCAGAACTTTCCGTCGCACTCGAAGACAACGTGTTAAAAGGAGGAGTAGAAGAGCGACTGGTCTTTTGATTGTAGAAATAGGTCCAATCCACTCCCAGATCCCAATCAGTGCAGTCGGAGCTCCAGCCGATCCCGAGTCTTACTCCAGGAGACCACCCCGCCTCAAGGAACTTACATTCTTTATCAAGTGGCGTAAATATCGGGTTGGATTCCCCGATGAGAACAGAGGAGATTCCAATGGGGGGAGCCATGTCTCCTTTAATTGCGTAATAGAGATTTTTCTCCCTAGCAAACCAGTAAAGAGCCTCGGCAGAAACAAAGGTGTCACAGCCCTCCACAGGCTGGTAGAGGGGCACGAAGGACTCGCAGTTTATGCAAGGCTTAGGCTCACAGCAGGGAGATGGAAGGGTGCACGTGTCCGCATAGTTTGTAGCAAAGCCTTGTGTGGAAAGCGTCGTTGCCGTTCCGACAAGAATCCAAGAGTTTTTCATAGCGATACCTTAAAGGATTGAAGTTTTGCAAAGTGAAGATTTATACAAGATGTCAAAATTTCTAGAAAGCTTTTTGTGGTCTAAAGATGGGTGAGAGAGAGAGAGAGAAATCCTCGTCCTCAAATGGCTAAAGCCCAGGTCAAGAAAAGATCTTAGCTACGAGAGAAAAAACTTAAGCTCGACTTTGCAGTTTTTTGGACTAGACGGCCTCGAAATATTTGCTCTCGGAGGAGTTTATTTCTACCGGTAGGGGTTAAAAACCCCTACCGGTAGAAATAAATCGACTAGTTTGGCCACAGGCCAAACGTCCAAGAGCAAATAGGCGAGGGAGGCGGGTCCAAAAAGTTGCAAAGTCGAGCTTAGTTAAAAGTCGAAGCGAACGCGAAGAATCGGTCCTCCATACTCGAGGGTGGTCGAGATCCCTATATTTCCTGCATTAGCCGCCAGGAAAGAAGTACCAGGCGTGGTGGGATTACCAGTAGGTGCAGAGGTCACTGGGTTCAAATCGATCGTGCGGTAGTTGTTTTCGAGCCAAAGATGATGCTCCCATGCAAGGTCAATTTCGCTGTGGTAGCGTCCACAACACCAGCTTTTTTCAAAGCGCAGGCCAAGCGCGAGGTCAAAAATCGGCTGCATGGAGAAAAATGCGCTTTTGAAAGCAACGGTGTTATAACTTGTGAAAGCGGGTTGGATGGGCAAAAAGGTTTCAACAAAACCGGACAGACTGCCTTGATAATTTTCTTTTTTCTGTGATCTCGATTTTCCATAGATCAAGGCGGCATCGAAATTTGCAAAAATAGACCAGTGAGAGCAAAAGTACCAGCTGGGCTTTATCCCTAGGTGAAGACCTGCCCCCCAAAAACGGTCGATAAAGCGATCTTTTGTCAGTAGATCGATATCTGTTAGGGCACTTCCTGCCTCGTCTGACGCAGCGACTGTCAGGCTTGTTTGGAAGAGGCTTTTTGTCTGAAATCGAGTTTTTGTCCAGGCTCCTCGCACCCCTGCATAAGGGCGCAGTGCGAACCCATGTCTCAGCCAAAATGTTCGACCCATGCTAAGGGTAATATCGTTTAAGCTGAGCCTCCAGCTCGCCTTCACATCGGGGAAAAAAAGGCTAAAGGGAGTTGGAGCAAAGAAGGTGATAGCAGCTTGATTGACCCAAGGATTAACAAGAGCGGATTGCTCGGGGCCTGGGAAAAGCACAATAGAATTAGTATTGGGATTAATAAAACTAAAAATAGGGACGGAGGAGCGGCTTGTCCTTTGATTGCGAAAATAGGTCCAATCCAATCCTAGATCCCAGTCGTTACAATCAGAGCCCCAACCGACTTCAGCGCGCACTCCAGGAGACCATTTAGTTCCAATGAACCTGCTCTTCTGATTCAGCATTGTATACACTGTATTGGAAAAAGGGGTGATGACCGCTACCACAGCGAAATTGACCTAGCTTGGGAGCATCATCTTTGGCTTGAAAATAACTACCGCATGATCAATATCGGCTTCCAGTATTTTGGTACTGACAGACTTAGTGATCCAATAACACAGAGCTTAGCCATTCCTCTAGGATATGAAGGAATCTCGACCGCCCTCGAGTATGGGGGACCGATTCTTCGCGTTCGCTTCGACTTTTAACTGAAGTTTTTTTCTTGTAACCAAGGTCACCGGAACTTTAGCCAGTTGACCTTGGTTTCTTCTAAAATTTGACCTCTCACCCACCTTTAGACCAAAAAAAGCTTTCCAGAAACTTAGCCTTCTTATATAAATCTTCACTTTGCAAAAACTTCAATCATTTAAGGTATCGCTATGAAAAATCCCTGGATTCTTGTCGGAGCAGCAATAGCTCTTTGCACACAAGGCTTTGCTACAAACTATGCAGACAGTTGCGCTCTTCCACCCCCCTGCTACGAGCCCAAGCCTTGCATAAGCTGCGAGTGCTACGTGCCTCTCTATCAGCCAGTAGAAGGCTGCGACACTTTTGTCTCTGTCGATGCTCTCTACTGGTTTGCAAGAGAGAGAAATCTCTACTATGCCATTGAAGGAGAAATGTTAAATAGCGGAACGATTGCTCAAACAGACGGCTCAGGTGTTATAGTTCCCCAATTCAACTTTCTCAACCAAGAATGTAAGTCTTTTGGGACAAATTGGTCTCCGGGGGTAAGAATCGGAGCTGGTTGGGCATCAGATTGCAACGACTGGGACATAGAGGGACACTGGACCTACTACCAAAATAGCAAGACAAATCACATCTCTGTTTCACCTTTCAGTGCCTTCAATACCCAAAATGCTACAATTACCCTCTTTCCAGGACCTGGACAGGCAGCGATTTTCAACCCTTGGGTCGATCAACAGACACTGTTTAACTTTTCAAATACCTTCAATATAGGCTCACATCCTGTGAACCTCCCTACCATTCTGCTTTTTCCTCAGGTAAAGGCAAAATGGTCGCTTCTATTAAACGACATCGCCCTCAGCATTGGTCGAACTTTTTGGCTAAGAAACTGTTTTTCGCTCCGCCCCTATGCAGGATTGCGAGGAGCCTGGACAAAAACAGACTTTCGAACGAAAAGTCTCTTTTCAGCAACGACCTCACTCTCTACCTCTGAACCAAATACTTATCAAACAAGCGTCGATCTGCTAACCAAGGACTATTTTACTGAC
>JABDDY010000022.1 GCA_013287365.1 Chlamydiota bacterium | reverse complement strand
ATTTGCTCCAGCCCAACGATTTTCCAGAACTTGAGAACCACCCGCTTTTTCGTTATGAGGAGGGGGTTCTGGAGGGAATTTTGACGGCGAGAATGAGTTATTTGAGCTTGTGTAAAAAGGGCTCTTAGGTTCTAATCTTACAAACCAAAACTGGAGCCAAATAGCGATGAAAAAACAAGGCCATCCCGATTACCAAGAAGTGCTCTTTGTCGATTCTTCTACGGGAACTAAATTTGTCTGTGGAACGACCTTAAAGCCACAAGAAAAAGAGACGTTTGAAGGAAAGGAATATCCCGTTTGCCGGGTAGCTGTTTCCTCTGCCTCCCACCCCTTCTTTACCGGCAGCAAGCAGTTTGTCGACTCGGAAGGACGCGTCGATAAATTCCGCAAACGGTACGCGAAGAAAAAAGAAGAGGCCATGGAAGAGGAACAGAAAAAACCTGTTGCTCCCGTGCTTCCTCCAAAGAAAAAACCCATCAAGAAGAAGTAATTTCCGAGCGTGCAAGAGCGTATTGCGAAGTTACTCGCTCGTTTATCAGAGATAGAAGAGCTTCTTGGACAGGGAGAGATCCTCTCAGACCTTAGCCGCTATAAAGAGCTCACGCAGGAGCATGCTTATCTTCTGCAGATACAGGGCGCTGTCTCAGAAAAAGAGCGGCTGCAGAAGCAGATAGAGGAAAATCGGCAACTTCTCAAAGAGGAGACCGACCCCTCTTTTCTCGAGGTGATTCGCCTCGATATTTCGCTTTTGGAAAAGCAGCTAGAGGAGGGGCAAAGGCGCCTTGAGAATCTTCTCGTCCCTCCCGACCCCAATGACAGCCGCAATTGCATTGTGGAGATCCGCGCAGGCACAGGAGGAGATGAAGCCTCTTTATTTGCGGGGGATCTCGTGCGCATGTACCTCCACTATGCCGATCACAAGGGGTGGAAATGCGAGCCGCTCTCTTGCTCTGTCTCAGAGATGGGGGGGTACAAGGAGTGCATCCTCGTTGTGTCTGGAGAAAATGTCCACCGTCTGATGCAGTATGAGGCGGGAACACACAGGGTCCAACGGGTGCCAAAAACAGAGGCACAAGGACGTGTGCATACGTCGGCAGTGACGGTTGCCGTTCTCATGGAGCCAGATGAACAGGAAAAGGTTCATCTCGATGAAAAAGAGCTCAAGATCGATACCTACCGCGCCTCAGGAGCAGGTGGCCAGCATGTCAATACGACCGATTCAGCTGTTCGCATCACCCATATTCCAACGGGCACGGTCGTCTACTGTCAAGAGGAGCGGAGTCAGCATAAAAACAAAGACAAGGCTATGCGTCTTCTCGTTGCCAAGATCGCGGAGGAAAGAAGACGCAAAGCAGAGCAAGAGATGGCCTCACTGCGCCAAAGTCAAGTGGGGACAGGTGACCGCTCAGAGCGCATCCGCACCTACAACTTCTCACAAAATCGCGTGACCGATCATCGGATCGATCTGACCCTCTACAAGCTAGACAAGGTGCTTGTCGGAGACCTCGATGAGATCACAGAAGGGCTTGTCAGCTATTTTTACCAGCAAAAACTCTCTGCATCACCGTGAATACCCCAGAGCGCTTCCTAAAGTCCGGTGAGAGGCAAATAACTTTCCGAGTATCGTGCCCGTGCCCGAAGGAGTCTTGGACGATGGCGCAACTCATGGATCATTCGGGCACGGGCACGCACACGGGCACAGGCACGAAATCATGAACACATTAGGAGAGATCCTCAAACTCTCAACTGCTTACCTTGAGCAACGCTCTATACTCAAGCCGCGCCTTTCGGCAGAAAGGCTCCTTGCCCACTCTCTCAAGATGAAGCGGCTCGATCTCTATGTGCAGTTTGATCGCCCCTTAGAAGAGGAGGAGCTTAAAACCTACAGGCAGCTATTGAAACAGAGGGGGCAAGGGGTTCCTGTCGAATACTTGACCCGTCAAGTCGATTTTTATGGCTGCTCTTTGGAGATTACCCCCGACGTGCTGATTCCTCGTCCCGAAACGGAAATTCTGCTCGACAAGGTGTGTGGAATGATTCAGGGTGAGCCAGTAAATGTCTTGGACCTTTGTACAGGCTCTGGCTGTTTAGCAATTGGTCTAAAAAAAAGGCTTCCAGATCTTCAGGTTTTTGCTTCTGATTTTTCTGCTGAGGCAGTGCAACTTGCAGAGCAAAACGCCAAGCGAAATGAGGTTTTGGTCGATTTTAGACAGGGCGATCTCCTTGCGCCTTTTTGGGGGATGAAATTCCGGTATGTCTTATGTAACCCGCCCTACCTCTCCGAGGCAGAATATGAGCAAATAGACAAAGAGGTGCGCCTATTCGAGCCAAAGCTGGCGCTTGTAGGAGGCAAGGAGGGCGATACCTTTTTTAAAAGACTGGCTATAGAGCTGCCTGCTTATTTGGAGGAGGGAGCTCATCTTTTTTTTGAAATAGGCGCTTCCCAGGGCGAGATTGTGAGGAAAATTTTTGATTTAGAGTGCTGGAGAAAGAAGAGTGTGGAGAGAGATTTTGCCGGCCATCCGCGATTCTTTTTTTGCCAATATTGCACGACTTGAAGTAAAATAACTCCTGCGGAGCTCAACTGCTCTTGTAATAATAAATTATGATTTTAACAAAATTGCGCGATCTCTTTGCCTCTCTCTCTGGCAAGAGGACACTTACTGAAGAAAATCTCTCCGATGCGGTGAAGCAGGTGCGTCTAGCTCTGCTCGATGCGGATGTGAGCTATTCGGTAGTCAGCGCTTTTGTAAAAAAAGTGAAAGAAAAGGTCACCGGTCAGGAGCTTGTCAAATCGCTGACCCCTGATCAGCAGTTCATCAAGGTGATTCACGATGAACTTGTAGAGCTTATGGGGAGTGAAGAAGCCTCTCTTTCCCTGACAGGGTACCCTTCTGTGCTCTTGCTCTGTGGGCTTCAAGGCTCGGGCAAGACCACAACATCTGCCAAACTTGCGGCCTACCTGCAGAAAAAACATCCAAAGAAAAAATTGCTACTTGCCGCCTGCGATCTGCAGCGCCCCGCGGCTGTTCTGCAGCTCCAGACCCTGGCAAAAAAAATTGAAGTTGACTGCTTTGCCCTGACCGGGGAGACAAAACCTCTGAAAGTAGCTAAAGAAGCTCTTGAGAAAGCAAGGAAAGAAGGGTATGATGTTCTGATCGTTGATACAGCAGGACGTCTGCACCTCGATGAAGAGCTGATGCAAGAGCTCAAGGAAATGAAAAAGTGGCTCGAGCCCGAAGAGATTCTCTTTGTGGCCAGTGCAAGTACAGGACAAGATGCGGTCAAAACGGCGCAGGAGTTTGACGCAGCACTTTCGATTACAGGTTCCATCCTGACGATGCTCGATGGGAGTGCGCGCGCAGGAGCAGCGCTCTCGATTACCGAGGTGACAAAAAAGCCTCTGAAATTTGAGGGGATTGGAGAGCAGGTTCACGATCTACAGCTCTTTAATCCGCGCTCGATGGCGGATCGGATCCTCGGCATGGGGGATGTGATCAATTTAGCCAGGCGCGCTGAAGAGATCGTGAGTAAGGAGGAGAGTGAAAAGCTTGAAAAGAAGCTGCGCAAGGCCTCTTTTACTTATGAAGACTATCTCAAGCAGATGTCGATGCTTAAAAAGATGGGGCCTCTTAAGAGCTTGTTAAAGATGCTCCCGGGAGCTGCAGATCTCGGGAATATGGAGCTTCCTGAGGAAGAGTTTAATCAGATTGAGGCGATCATCCTCTCTATGACGGCTGAAGAGAGAGAAGAAAAAGTAGAGCTCGTGCCAAGTAGGCGCCGCCGAATAGCAAGTGGCAGTGGGACAACTATTGATGCGGTCAATCGCATGGTGAAAGATTTTAAACGGCTAAAACAGCTGTGTAAAGCGATGCCGAAGAATTTAAAAGCAGTGGAGAAACAGTTATGGCAGTGAAAATCCGTTTGCGTCAGCAAGGGCGCACCAATCGTCAGACCTATCGCCTTGTGGCGATCGATTCGCGCACAAAACGAGATGGAAAATATCTAGAGAATTTGGGCTGGTACGACCCCTTTTTGGCAGAAAATAATGCAAAGGTCGATGCCGAGCGCACGCTCCATTGGTTGAATCAAGGGGCAGAGCTCTCCCATGAAGCGGAGAAATTGATCGCAAGGCTAGCTCCTGAGGTGGTGAAGCAGTTTCATGCAACAAAAGAGCAGAAGAAAGTTAAGCTTGCCGCTGCAAGACGAGCGCTTAGGAAAGCAAAAGCTGGAAAAGCCAAAACCGCTAAGTAGTTCTCTGCGGTTTGAGATCCTCTCGCTTTTTCCAGCCTATTTTGAGGGTCCCTTCTCTGTCAGTATGCTGAAAAGGGCACAGGAAAAAGCGCTGATTGAGATTGTCCTTGTCGATATCCGCGATTTTGCAGAGGGACGGCACAAAAAAGTCGATGACCGACCCTATGGCGGGGGACCTGGCATGGTGATGATGGCGCCGCCAATTGTGAGAGCGATTCGCAGCGTGAAAAGAGAGGATTCCCACGTGATCTACCTCTCTCCGCAAGGAAGGCGTCTGGATGCGAGCTACTGCCAAAAGCTTGCAGACCATTCTCACATCGTGCTCCTCTGTGGCCATTATGAGGGAATTGATGCGCGCTGCTTGAAAGAGGTGGATGAGCAGATCAGCATCGGAGACTATGTTCTCACAAGCGGCTGCCCGGCAGCAGCCGTTTTTGTCGATGCAGTGGCTCGGTTTAGACCAGGGGTTTTGGGCCACGAGGAAGCAGCTCTGCAGGATTCTTTTCAGGGGGGAAGGCTAGAGCCGCCCGCCTATACAAGGCCGGAAGAGTTCGAGGGGGAGAGAGTGCCACAGGTGCTTAAAGAGGGCAACCACAGAGAAATTGAGAAGTGGCGCCAGAGTTTATCTAGATATGTAGGAGATTCACATGAGTCGAAAAGCAGCCATTGAGGCAGTAGAAAAAGAGGCAATGAAAAAAGAGATTCCTTCCTTTCACATAGGAGATACCATTGTGGTACATACACGTATTGTGGAAGGAGAAAAAGAGAGGATCCAGCTCTTTACAGGAACGGTGATTGCAAGAAAGGGAAGAGGAATTTCAGAGAGCATCTCTCTCTATCGCATCTCCTATGGATCGGGGATCGAGAGGGTCTTTATGTTGCACAGCCCGATGATTGCCAAGATTGAACTTGTAAAAAGTGGCAAGGTGCGCAAGAGTAAGCTCTATTACTTGCGAGGGGTATTTGGGAAAAAATCGAAGATTCAAGAGCGAATTGGTGGCCCAAAGGAAATGAATGCAAAAACTCAGAGCGTCAGCTCTTCTTCCAAAGAGACTCCGCAGTAGAAAAGAGACGCTCAGGCTCAAGAAGCTCGGGAGCTTGGAGGAAGAGATCCATGCCCTTGGCTATGAGCGCATTGCAGGGGTGGATGAGGCCGGTCGCGGACCCTTAGCAGGTCCAGTTGTTGCAGCCGCTTGCATCCTGCCTCGCGGTTTTTTTTTGCGAGGGGTCAATGACAGCAAAAAACTGCAGGACAAAGAGAGAGAGCGTCTCTATGAGGAGCTGATGCGAAATCCAGAGATATCCTATGGGATAGGCGTTGTCGAGGCAACTGAAATTGATGAGCTCAATATTTTACAAGCCTCTTTAAAAGCAATGGAGATCGCGATCGATCGCTTGCCTCTTTCGCCCCATTTTCTGCTTGTCGATGGCAATCAGCTACCTAACTATCCTCTCCCCTCTGAAGGGGTTATAGAGGGCGATCGCCTTTGCCAATCGATTGCAGCCGCCTCTGTGATTGCAAAAGTGACACGCGACAACATCATGATCGGCTATCATGAGATCTACCCGCAGTACCGGTTTGATCTGCACAAAGGATATGGGACGGCCATACATCAAGAGGCGCTACGCGCCCATGGGCTTTGTCCTTTGCACCGCAAAACCTTTTGCCTAAAGCAAGAAGAGGAGATTCCATGCGAAGCATGACAGGCTATGGACGCTCTTTGGGAGAAGAGCTCGAAGAATGGCAATGGATCGTTGAGATCCAAGGGGTCAACCGCAAGATGCTCGATCTAGCTATTCAGCTGCCCAAGGAGCTCCTGCGCTTTGAGATGGAGGTGCGGAGGGCTCTTGGCCAAAGGTTAGAGCGTGGACAGGTGAGTCTTAAACTCACCTTAAGACACCTGCCTTTCAAGAAAAAGAGCAGCAAGGCTTTTTTAGCTGGACTCAAAGTACTCCGTGTGAACTGGCAACAGATCACTAAAGAGCTTGGGCTTAGCGCCGATCAGGTCAATCTGACCTTTTTACTCGAACGGCTCAAGGAAGAGGCTTTGGAGGAGTTGCCCCTTGATGAGGAGCTCTTAAAAAAGAGCCTTCTCCTTACCGTGGAGCAAGCACTCTCTAGCTTTCTTGAGATGAAAGAGCGAGAAGGAAAGCATCTTGGCGCCGACTTAAAGAAGCGACTAGCAATTGTACAAAAAGCGCTCCAAAAAATCGAAAAAGAGGCTTTGAGAGTTCCAAACAAGTTCTACCATAAACTCAAAGAGCGCATGGAAGAGCTTTCTCTTTTTAAAGGCCAACCATCTGAAGAAGAGAGGCTGATGAGAGAGGTGGCCTTGTATGCAGAAAAGGCCGATACGACCGAAGAGATCACAAGACTCTATTCGCATTTAAAAGAAGCGGATCGACTCTTGAAAGAGAGGGAAAAACAGGTGGGAAGGAGTTTCGATTTTCTGGTGCAGGAGATGCAGCGAGAGATCAATACGATCAGCGCCAAATCGCCCACACTTGAAATAACGGGTCAAACTCTCCTTGTAAAGGCTGAGCTAGAAAAAATGCGCGAGCAGATTCAAAATATAGAATGAAAGTTTTAGGGAATTTGAAAAAGGGACTTGTCTTTGTGATCAGTGCGCCCGCTGGGACGGGAAAGACGACACTTGTGCGGATGCTGACAGGAGAGTTTCCCGAAGCGGTGGTCGAAAGCATCTCATTCACAACTCGGAAGATCGCTCCTGGGGAGGTGAGTGGCCGCGATTATTTCTTTTTAACTCCTGAAGAGTTCGAAGAAAGGTTCCGGGTGGGAGAGTTTTTGGAATCAGCAACCCTATTTGGTCACCACTATGGAACATCGAAGGCGCAGGTTTTAAAAGAGCAGAAAGCGGGCAAGCACGTTGCCCTGGTGATCGACACGCAAGGAGCGATGAAGCTCAAAGCCGAGAAGTTTCCGGCGATTTTTATTTTTGTTGCCCCGCCCTCTTTAGAAGAGCTGAAAAAGCGCCTTGTCAAAAGGCAGAGGGAAAGCAAAGAGAATATTGAGGAGCGTCTCAACTTTGCAGCTCATGAGATGGAGAAGGCAAGAGAGTATGATTATCTGATCATCAATGACAGCTTAAAACCTGCTTATGAGGTCCTTCGCAGCATTTTTATAGCAGAAGAACATAAGGTACTATAAACCATGAAAAATAAAGACAATTTAACAAACGAATCTCTGAAAGGGATTTGCAAGAGTAATTTTGAGCTGGCGCGCTATGCGATTTTGCTTGGGCGCTACTATGTGAGGGGAGGGCAGGAGGTCGATATGAGCGATCTTCTAGACGAAGTGAAGGCCAATCCTGATCCGAGCTATTTGGAGGAGCTGGCCAAGGAAGAAGAGGCTAAGTCGAAAGAATGAGAGAGAAAATCTTGATCACCTCTGCGCTGCCCTATGCCAATGGCCCCTTGCATTTTGGCCATATTGCAGGTGCCTATTTGCCGGGGGATTGCTATGCCCGTTTTGAGCGGCTCATGGGAAACGAGGTTCTCTACATTTGCGGCTCTGATGAGCATGGCGTTGCCATTACGCTAAGCGCAGAAATGGCCGGGCGCACTCCTCAGCAGCATGTCGATCATTTTCATGCGATCTTGCAGGATTTCTTTAAAAAGCTGGAATTTTCTTTCGACCACTACTCAAGGACAACCTGGCCAGGTCATGTGGAGACCTCGCACCAGTTTTTCAGAGACTTGCTCGCGCGTGGCTATATTGAGAAGAAGGCAACAAACCAGCTCTATTCAGAAAAAGATAACCGTTTTTTAGCGGACCGCTATGTGGTTGGAACTTGTCCAAAATGCGGATTCACAGAAGCTCGGGGAGATGAGTGCCAGCGCTGTGGAGCAAGCTATGAAGCAACTGATCTTAAAAACCCTCGCTCGAAGGTGACAAATGCCCCTCTTGTCTTGAAAGCTACCGAGCACTGGTTCCTCCGTTTTGATCTCTTTAAGGAAAAGCTTTTGAGATGGCTCGGCAGCAAAAAGCATTGGAAGCCAAACGTTCTCCATTTTGCAAAATCTTACATCGAAGATCTGCAGCCAAGGGCCATTACACGCGATTCCGATTGGGGAGTACCTGTTCCTCTTCCAGAGGCCAAAGGCAAAGTCCTCTACGTCTGGTTTGAAGCCCCCATTGGTTATATTTCAGCCACTCGGGATTGGGCGGAAAAAATCGGAGATAAAGAGGCGTGGAAGCGCTTCTGGTGCGACCCTGCGACAAAGCTTGTCAATTTCATTGGGAAAGACAATATTCCCTTTCATGCGATCTTCTTCCCCGCTCAAGAAATGGGACAAAATGAACCCTATAAGCTGGTCGATGAACTACCCGCCAATGAGTTCCTCAATCTCGAGGGACGCCAGTTCAGTAAGTCAGAGGGCTGGACGATCGATCTGAATCGTTTCTTCACCCATTTCACAGCCGATCAGATCCGCTATGCACTGGCTGCCAATGCCCCTGAAACGCAGGATTCTGAGTTTACCTGGAGAGATTTTCAATCGAGGTGCAACGCAGATTTAGTTGGTAAGTATGGAAATTTGGCCAATCGCCTCCTTGTCTTTATTCATCAGCACTGCGGAGGAAAAGTTCCCGCTCCTCACGAGCTGGATGCGAGCGACCGCGCTTTTTTAGACAAGATCCAGGCCCTTGCCGGTCAAATTGAAGAGGCCTATAGCCACTTTCATCTGCGCAAAGCCTCGCAACTTGTGATGGAACTTGCTAGCACAGGTAATGGCTATTTTGATGCCAAGAAACCGTGGGCTCTAGTGAAAGACCCGAGCAGTCGCTTGGCTCTTGAAACAGCGCTTCACTGCCTCTTTGAATGCTTAAAGGTCCTTGCGCTTACCTCCTTGCCCATCATCCCGAAAGCGGCAGATGAGCTCTGGAAGCTCATCGGTTATAAAACGGAGCTTTCAGAGCAAAATTGGAGAGAGGTTTTGCTCCATACACCAGTTCCTGGCACCGCCCTTCCCTCTCCTCACCCTCTCTTTAAAAAGGCGGAGGACTCTGTGATTGAAGAGGAGATCGCCCACCTTGAAACGCTTAAAAGTGCCAAGCAGATGCAAAAACCTCAAACCGAGGAGCAAAAGATGCCCTCTAGTGAAATTACCTACGAAGAGTTTAGCAAGATGCAGCTAAAGGTAGGAAAGATCCTGAGCGCAGAGCCGGTCCCAAAGAGCAAGAAGCTGCTTCGGTTAACTATTGATCTAGGGAGCGAGCAGCGCACGATCGTATCGGGCATTGCCCTTGATTTTCCCGATCCGCAGCTACTGATTGGAAAAAAGATCCTCGTTGTGGCTAACCTAAAGTCGGCAAAGCTGATGGGGGTAGAAAGCCATGGCATGCTTCTTGTTGCCCATGTAGATCAGGGAGAGGGCAAGGAGGCCATTGAACTGATCGAGTTTTCTGAAGCAGAGCCCGGGGCTCGCGTCTCTTAAGTTCTTAATTTTTTCTCTCCCAGCTGCGGAAATGCTCTTCCTGCTCTTTTAGCAGTGTGCGAAAGGCCTGCTCAAGGTCTATGTCAGCCTCTGTAGCCTCACAGACAAGATCGAGAAGTCGCGCCGCCAGAGCGCTTTCGTTTTGCTCTTTTTGCTCACCAGAAGAAGAAGAGGGGACAAAGGGATACTGACTTTTTTGCATGCGCTTTAAGATTTTTTGGCCACGAGCCAGCGAAGGCAGTGTTTTGGGGATACTATCTAAAGCGCTTTTCTCCTCTCTATTTTTCCCCTCTTCTTTCTTAATGCGCTCCCAGTGTTGCTTCACATCCTCTACCGATTTGGCCTCTTCTTTTCCAAAGACATGGGGATGGCGGCGCACAAGCTTTGTGCAAAGCTTTTCGAGCAGATCGTCGATTGAAAAGCGCCCCTCTTTATCGGCAACTTTTGCATAGAAAATAGTTGTATAAAAAAGATCGCCTAGCTCCTCAAGAATTTTTTGGTCGTCTCCCTCGTCGATTGCGTCGAGCGCTTCATGCGCCTCTTCAAGAATGTAAGGCTTTAAACTGGCAAAGGTCTGCTCGCGATCCCATGGACACCCATTGGGGCCATGTAGCCGATCTGTAATCTCTAAAAGCTCTTTAAACCAATCTCTATTTGCCATTGACCTCTCCGATTTGCCTGGATTATTATCTCTAGAATGATGATTAAACGCCAATTCACCGTGACCTGTTACCTGATCCAAGATGCGAAGGTGCTCCTTCTGCACCACCGCAAGTACCGCAAATGGGTCCCGCCAGGCGGGCACCTCGAGGAAAATGAGACCCCGTCCGAGGGGGTCATGCGTGAGGTTCTGGAGGAGACGGGGCTACTGATCGAACTGGAGAAAGGAGAAGAGCTTTGGATCGAGGAGAAAAAGTGCATGAGCCTGCCCCGCCCCTATCTCTGCCTTTTAGAAAAAATTCCAGTCTATGGAAAAGAACCGGAGCATGAGCATATTGACCTGATCTATGTGGGCCATCCGATCGGTGGACAAATGGTTGAAAGCAATGAGAGCGAGCAGATGCGCTGGTTTACCTTGGAAGAGGTTCTTTCTCTAAAGCCAGAGGAGGAGATTTTTTTAGACGTGCAAAAAACGGTCGAGCATCTTTTGCATCGCAAGGAAAATCGCCTCAGGGTCGAGCTTACGCAGGCAGCTTCCCGTGCTACAGGTGCGTAATCGAGGACAACGTTTGTCCATTTTCACTCCGTAAGGGCAAGGCCCTTGCAAAGCGCCATGATGGTCTCCCGTGGGTTTATAGGCCTGCATGGAAGAGGGGCCAAAGAGACTAAAAGTGGGAGTTGGGGTTGTGGCCGCAAGATGGAGAGCCGCAGAATCCATGGCCAGCACAAGGTCGACCTCTTCCATCTTCTTGCGCCAATCGGGGAGCGACAGGCCTCCCAAGGCTCTGCCTTTGGCAAAGCGATGCTCTAGCGCGCGTGCTGTTTTTTCTTCAGATGAGTTGCCGTAGATAAAGAGAAAATGGGGGTCGCAGTAGTTCTCGATCTTACTGAGCAACTCCAAGAGCTGCTCGTCTGTGAGCTGCTTGTTTTTCCAGTTTGAACCGAAACAGACCATGAGTGTATTGCTGCTCGTAGCGCTCTTTGAATTGATCTCGGGTTTCCTCTGCGGCAGAGGTGAAAGCCCAAAAAAAGCTCTTGCCACAAAGAGGTAGCGACCTCGCACATCGAGCTCTTTGGGCACTGCTATGCGAGAGTTGGTGAAAAGGCCGTTGATTTTCTCAGGCAGACAGCGATAACTATAGCCTACTTTCACCTTGGCCTTGGCAAACAAGGTAAAAAAGCCCGATTTGGCATTGCCCTGAAGGTCCAAAACAACGTCGTAATGGGTTCTTCGCAAAGCTCGGATAAACTGCAGAATCTCTTTTCTGCAGCACCAGGGGCGGCGGCGCCACTTTTTCGTGTCTACAACAAGGGTATGGCTTAAGGCCTGAGTGTTCTCTAAAAGAGAAGCCAGTGGTTTTTCCACAATCCAGTCGATCTGCGCCTGTGGAAAATGGGCGCGTAGCTCCTCGAGCACGGGAAAGGCTTGTAGGACATCCCCAATAGCCGATGTTTTTATAATTAAAATTTTCATGAGAGCTCGGCGCGTTTTAACTAAAATTTCTTTTAAAGCGTGCCTGTGCCCGAATTATCCATGAGCTCGTGCCACATCTAAGACTCTTTCGGGCACGGGCACGCACACGGGCACAGGCACGATACTCGGACAGGTTAATAACTAAAAGCTTTCTGAAAAAGTTCGGCATAGGCGGTCATAAAATCTTGGGGGACGGGGGCTACAAACAGGCGATCTGCAATCTCTAGCTTATGGGCATGGAGCAGGTAGCGCCGTGCTGGGTAGGGACAGCGAAAAGAGTGCGCATATTGCCAGTCACCAAGGACAGGGTGCCCTGCCGTTTTTAGATGAGAGCGAATCTGGTGCGTGCGCCCTGTAATGGGAGAGCAGAGCAGCAAACTGCAAAGCGCGGTCTCTTCGAGCCGTTCAAAATGGGTCAGTGCCTCTTTTCCAAGAGAGCGAGAGACTGGACCATAGAGAGCTCCTCCTTCGTAGCTCTGCTTTTTTCCGAGGAAGTTGTGGCAGGAAAAAGAGCGCTTTTGCACCTGTCCATCTACTAGAGCCAGATACTTTTTGTGGACCTTTCTCTCTGCAAAAAGTGCAGAGAATTTCTCTTGGGAAGCGAGAGTTTTAGCGTAGAGAAGGACCCCTGTTGTTTCCTTGTCGAGGCGATGGACGGCAAACAGCTGTTTTGGAGAATCAGAGAGGGTGTAGGCGCTTTTATTGTAGACCAGGAGCTCTTCATCTTCGTAAAGAAGGGTGGGCACCGTCTTTGGCAAATCGCCCAGGAGCTGCAGTTCAATCAGATCCCCTTTTTTTAGCGGATGGGTGGAAAAACGCTCTACACTCCCATTGATCTTGCACAGCTTATGGTCGATGGCTCTTTTAATTGCCTTGACAGAGGGGCAGGAGGGGAGATGAGCGCGCAGGTAAGAGAGCAGGCTCATAGGAGCCTCTACTCTCAATCTAACTTCTTCCATACAAAGATTCGAGGAAGGCAAGGAGCAGCCGTACGCCAAATCCTGTGGCTTGGATGGGGTGGTAGGGCTTTTGTGGGTCGACAAAGGCAACTCCTGCAATGTCGAGATGGGCCCAAGCGACGGGCTCTTTGACAAATCGCTTGAGAAACATCGCGCCGCAGATGGTGCTGGCTTTGCGAGGCCCTGCATTTTTGATATCGGCGATCTTGGATTTGAGTAGTTCTGCGTACTCTTCATAGAGAGGAAGAGGCCAGAGTCTCTCATAGGTCTTTTCACCAGCGGCCATCAGCTGATCGGTCAGCTGCTCATTGTTTGAGCAGATGGCAGCGACCTCTTCACCAAGGGCAATGATGGCACCACCTGTTAGGGTCGCAAGATCGATGATGCGCTTTGGAGCGTAGTGAGTCTGGACGTAGGAAATGGCATCGGCAAGCACAAGGCGTCCCTCAGCATCCGTATCGGCAATTTCGACGCTGATCCCCGCATGGCTGCCATAGACATCGCCCGGCTTATAACTTCCAGGACCAATGGCATTTTCTGTTGAGGCAACAATACCAATGAGATTGATCGCCATTTTAAGCTCAGCTGCAGCGCGGATCGTGCTGAGGACAACGGCGCCCCCTGCCATATCATCGCGCATCGTCTCCATGCCCCCTCTTGGCTTGAGGAGAAGTCCCCCCGTATCAAAAGTGATCCCCTTGCCAATCAAAGCTGTGAGCTCTTGAGAACTCGGATTGCCTCTGTATTTGACGATGATGAAGGCTGGCTCAGTTTTTGCTCCCTGGCTGACAGCGAGCAGAAGCTTTAAGTTTTCCTTTTCGATCCGGCTGCGGGTGAAAACCTCTGTTTCAATAAGAGGGAAGCTCTTGCTTAAGGACTGTGCCTGTTTAGCTAAGTTGGTTGGCGTTACATCATCGGCATTGCCCATGACAAGGTCGCGAGTGAAGTAGACGGCCGATGCAATAGCCTGTAGTTTTTTGCAGAGAGAAAGATCGGAAGAAGAGCCCTTTTCTATAAAGACCTTCTGCACAAGAGGCTGTTTTTCTGCTCTGTGGTAATCAAATGAGTAGTTGGCCAGCAACATTCCCTCTACTGCAGAGGCCAAGAAAGTCTCTGCCTGCTTATCTGTCTCAGGAAGAATGATCCGGATGTTTTTGCTTTTTTTCGCATGCAGAAGGCGAAGGGCTTGGGCATAACAGCGCCTCATCCCTTCAGGGGTGAGCTTCTTTTCTTCCCCAAGTCCAAGGAGAAGAAGGCGCTTTTCTCTTCCTCTTGAAGGGTAGAAGAAAAAAAGCTCTTCCGCTTTACCGGAAAAATCCCCCGTTTTGAGAGCCGGGGCTGCGAGAGTTTTGGCCGTTTTTTCCCTAAAAGCGAATTCTGGGAGCTTGCCCTGCCAAAAGGGCAAAATTAAGGTGTCGCACTTTGCGCTTTGTTTAGCTGCTAAAAACTGCATCATACCTAAAACGGAATCTCGTCATCGTTAAAAGGTTCGACTGGTATTTTGCCGCGACCCATCTCTTTTTGAGGAGCTGGCCCTCCTACAGAAGCCATTTCTGCGGGAGTAAAGGCAGATTCGTGGCTGGCCTGCGCGGGATGAGACTGAGAATCGGGTTTGCCAAAGGGACTGAAGAAAATCTGGTTTGCCGTGACATTCATGGAGACTTGGGATCTACCCTCGCGGTCTGTGAAAATTTCAGGCTTACTCAGCTCTCCAAACACAATGAGAGGAGTCCCTTTTTTGAAATAGGGGAGCATCTTGTCAAACTGCTCGCCCCAGATAGTGACACGCCACCAGATGGTTTCGTCTTCTTTGTCTTTTGAGCTGCGTCTCACACGGGCGGCAAGGCGCAAGGTGATGACTTTTTTTCCTGAGGAGGTGAAACGCACCTCGGGATCTGCTCCCAGATGTCCAGCAATGGTGATTTGGTTCATGACAGGCTCCTGTAACTGTAGACTGAAGTATAGACTATTTTCGACTCAAAAGTACACAGAATCTAAATTCTAAAAAAATAATGACAAAAAAAATTCTTTGTTTTACATCTTGGTTTTTCTTATGTCGCTGGAGAAACCCAAAACCACCTTTGCCTCTCTTCCCTCTGTGCTCGAATCCACAGAGTTTCATGATCCCTACTCTGAGCTCACTCTTTTCCTTTCGCAAATGATCAAGCAGGAGATGCGTCACTGCAGCAGTTCCAAGAAATGGTCTGTGAAGCTGCAAGACCAGCTCACTTCCAAAATTACTCCCGAGTTTGAAAAGCGCTTTCCCAATTTTCGCCTGGAGGTTTCAGCACTCAAAAAAACATGGGAAAAAGTCTTCTACTATTCCAACCAGATCCAGGATCAAAAAGAGGCGCTCACCGAAGAGGGGAAGCTCAACATTCCTTTTTTGATTAAAGAGAATTTGCGCCATCTTTCAGGATCAAAATCGATTTGCCAGCTCCATCCCTATCACTATGCCCATCAACTGGCCCTTAAAATGAGCCAGTGCATTGCCATTGTCGATGGCACAAGACCCAAAGTCGATGAACTGGCACAGACCATCTGGTCGATCCATCGCCACCTGATCCCGCAGCTCCAGCCTCTCAAAGGCCCCTATGACCACTTCGACAAGATCGATCAGCTGCTCGTGAAAAAGATCCTCATGCTCACGGCAAAAGAGCCGCGGATTGCTGAGGCGGACCTTGCCCTCTCTTTGGAACAGCTGCTGAGACAAGAGCAAGAACTATTCAGCCGCTTTACAACGGAAGAGATTCAAAAACTTGCCCTCGCACTTCTCTATGAAAAAAAGGGACTTGCTTCATCAGAGCCAATGCTTCTTGAACTTTCTCATCCGCTCTCTCAGCTCATTGAAACAGAGATTGCCCAGATCCTGATCGATGATCCTCAGAGACCCTTTGTCCATGTCGCCGATCTTGTGGCAAAGGCGCTCTGGCAACTCAGACAGATGGGGGTTACCTGCGAGGTAGCACAGTCCCGCATGCGCATCTGGACACAGCAAGGCGATCTCCTCTGTCGCTGGATCTCTTTGCGCAGCCAAAGCTCTCTCTTTAAGAAGACAGTAGAAAAGGCAAAAATCTTAAAAGAGCAAAGGCGCTTTCCCAAGGAGAGGCTTGTCGCAGAAATTGCAGGAGAGTATTTCAGAGAAAACCCCACACTTATCCCCTATGGGAAAATGGTCGTGGAGAGGATCTGGACCTTTGTGAAAACCCTCTTTTATACTCAGTACACAGAGAGCGATATGGCCACCTTCCATCGCTTTCTCCTCTGGCACGGCACTCTTTTGCAGGAAGAAAGAGGGGAGCTCTCCCCTGAAGAGCTCATCGGAGAGCTCAAACTTCTCTGTCAGAGGATGCTACCACTAGTTCCTTTCGACGCTGACCGTGCCTTTGCTCTTCTTTATGAGCAGCAGTCCCAGTAGAATCAGAGGCAAGCTAAGCAGCTGTCCCATATCGAGCGGAAATCCAAAAGGAATGAGCGCGCTCTGGTTGGTTTTGAGAAATTCAATGCAAAAACGAAAGCTAAAGCAGCAGATGAAAAAAAGCCCAGACAGTTTCCCAGCCGTTTCCAAAAAGAGCCGTTTTTTCCAGAGCAGGGCAGCGAGAAACAGATAGAATAAAGCCTCATAGAGCTGCACAGGGTGTCGAGGCAGAGGAGCGCTGCCATCCGCGGGGGTTCCAAAAAGAACTGCCCAAGGCAAAGTACTCACCGTGCCGAAAATCTCCTGATTGAAGAAATTCCCAATTCGGATACAGCTCCCAGCGACTAAGCCGGGGATGACAAGAAGATCGAGGAGATTTCTCCATGAAAACCTCTCCTTCCATTTCCTCTGCAAGAGCCAGAGACCCACCAAAATCCCGATCACTGCTCCATGGCTGGAAAGTCCCCCTTCCCAAAAGCGAAGCAGCTCCAGAGGATCCTCTAGGTAAACCGAGGGCCTCTGATAAAAGAGCATCTCAAAAAGACGCGCTCCAGCAATCATGGCAATCCCGATAAAAAGACTGGCTTTTTCTGCAACCTGTTTGGCCTCTTTTTTGTCATGGCCGCGCTCGACCAGTAGAAGCTGAAAAATCCTATAGGCGAGAAAAAAACCGAGGGCAAAGAAAAAGCCATACCATAAAAGAGGTCTTCCCAAAAAAGGGAGCGGCCAGGAGACTATCTCCTTAGGCGGGTTCCAATAGATGCTCAAAATCAAAATATTTACCATCGGCAAATGCAAAGAGCGCTGGTTAGAAGAGGCTCTTGCTGACTATAGTAGACGCCTCCAGGGGCAGATGTCAATCGAATGGATGCTCAGCAAGGATCTAGACAAACTAAAATCTCTTCTCTTTAAAGAAAGCGCTTACATTGCCTTGGATCTGCGGGGCTATTTAGTCTCTAGCGAGCAGTTTGCAGAGTTGTTTTGGCAGGCAGTCACCAAAGAGGGAGCGCGCCTCTCCTTTGTCATTGGAGGGGCTGAAGGGCTTCCCGACTCCATTCTGGAGGGGGCATCCAAGAGAATCAGCCTGTCTCCTTTGACCTTTACCCATCAGCTCACCCGGCTCATCTTGGTTGAGCAGCTCTATCGCAGCCTCGAAATTCTAAAAGGCTCTGCTTACCATAAGTAGCCTGAGCTTTAGCCATTATCTGAGGAGTTAACTCCTCAGATAATGGCTAAAGGCCAGGGTAGCTACACCTTTTGCGCCTCTTTTACTTGCAGAGCAAAGCGGAAGTAGATCATGGCTCCATTGACAAGGGCCGAACCAATGGTAATGTCGATGAAGCCATGCAGGTCACTGGGTAGGTTAATCCAGTGCATCAGTCTTCCAAGAGCGATCATGCCCACAACCAGCAAGTAATCATGCAGACGGTAGAGCTTGGAGAGCTTGATCGTTCCTTCGATCAGATGGAGACGGTGCATGGTGCGTTTGATCGAGCGGATCAGTCCAAAGCGCGCTTTGATCCACCCAAAGAGAAGCCCAGTGGTAATGAGGAAGATGAGCGAGGGAAGAAGGGCTCCTGTAAAGGCATAGAGGAAAATATTCAGCAGGGGAGTCTTGATCTGACCACTGAGAGAGGCCGAAAGAAAAAGGAGCTGGAGTCCCTTTGTCAAAAGGGCAAGACCAACCACAAACCAGACCCCTCCTGCAATAGCAATGAGGGAACTTTTCTTAAAATGTAACATACCCCAAAAGTATAGAGCTTTCTTCTCTTAAGTCGAATTAAAAAATCATTTTTTATGTACGACTAGAGCAAAAAAGCTTAGAATTTTCCTAATCTTCATTTTTGTATAGATTAAGCCCTCCGTGGTTACGAAAATTTAAAATAGGAAAACCTTATGAATCGTTCTCTGCTTTTTTTGCGTCTCTTTTTCTTGGTTTTGAGCATTTTTTTCATGGCAACTTTCATGGTAACCACCCGTTCCGGCCCTCCATTAGAAACCTTGGGCCTTGGCGCTACGCTTGGCCTGCTCTTTGGCCTTCTGCTCATCGGGTTTGACCAGCTCTTTAAGCGCTTTCATCTGCGCTCTTTTAACATTGCTTTAGTTGGGATCCTTCTCGGCTACTTGATGGGGAAAGCACTTCTCTTTGTCTTCCAAGCTCTACTCGACCTCTCACAGATCCAGATTGCGCTCCAGCCTCAAACAACCGAGCTCATCAAAACGGCGCTCTTCCTCTTTGGCCTCTACCTCGGCTGCATCATGACCATGCGCTCTGCCGATGAAATCCACCTCAGCATCCCCTTCATTAAGCTCAGCCGCAGCACGCAGAAGAAAAAAGACCTCCTTCTCGATCTCTCGGTCTTATCGGACAGCCGCGTCCTAGATGTGGCCTCCACAGGACTCTTTGACCATCAGCTCGTGGTTCCACAGTTTCTTGTGAAAGACCTCTCTTTCCAAACAGAGCTCGAAGATGAAAACGCCCGAAACAAAGCCAAACGCTCCTTAGAAACTCTCAAAAAACTAGAAGCTCTCCCCGGCCTTGAACTCCGCTACAGCGATACCGATTTTCCAGAGATCAAAGAGCCCTTTGCCAAACTGCTGCGTCTAGCTCGCCTTCTCGATGTCAATCTTCTCACCGCTGACCCTACCCGTGTCCAAACGCCCAATATCGAAGCGGTCAAAATCATCAACATCCACTCCCTCTCCAATG
>JABDDY010000021.1 GCA_013287365.1 Chlamydiota bacterium | reverse complement strand
AAGGGGCGTCGGATTTTCGTAAGGGTGCGCTGAATTCACATTCGTAAAGCCGCCCCCGTTGGTGCCAAGCAATTTAATCGCCTGTTGGGAAGCAATGGGTCCTTGAGCGATCGTTTGGGTTCCTCCTTCTAGTGTTTGTGCTTGCACGTAAGAGCTAAAGTTTTGGGGAACACCTTCCGAAAGAAAAAGGGTGGCTGCGACAATTGAGATGGGCAGCAGCACGTAAAGGCTAATTCGAACGAGATCGGCCCAAAAATTCCCAATTGTTTGTCCCGATTTTCTGGCAATTCCTCGCACCAAGGCTGCCGCAGCAGCAAGTCCCACAGCAGCGGAGACAAAGTTTTGAACTGCCAGCGCCGCCATCTGAGAAAAATAGGACATCGTGGATTCCCCGCCATAACTTTGCCAATCGGTATTTGTCATGAAGCTAAACGATGTATTGAGATTCAAATGCCAGGAGGGTGCTTTGAACTTTTGAGGGTTTAGAGGAAGGTAATACTGAACAGCTAAGATAACCCCAGCAAAAATTAACGAGATGAGACTAAATCCTAAGAGGCTTGCTAAGTAGGTTTTCCAATTTTGTTCAGCAAGGGGATCGATGCGGCAGGCACGATAGATCCCTCGTTCGACCGGTTTTAAGGCAAAATCGAGAAAAATTCGCTCTTTTGGAGCGAGCACTTTGGCAAGATAAAGTCCAAGGGGCTTGGTAAGCAAGGTGATAACGAGGAGAAAGAGGGCGAGTAGTATCCAAGCAATTGGGTTCAAAATCGCTCCGGTAAAATGATGCTCACGAGAAGATAGCCCAGTAGCAGAACAGATAAGAATAGTAGGAACAGCTCGAAGACAATCATCGCTTTTCCCACTTCTTAACAAGACTAGATTTTTTTTGAAATGATTTTTCTCTACCCCTTAATGCAACATAACATAGATTATCAGACCTTGCAGATCAGGCTTTGACAGCTATTGATCCTCTGGGAGATCTTCCTCATCTTCTTGTTCTCTATTTTGTTCCAACAACTGCCTTCTTGCCACAACATAAGCCACAACACGCTCAGGTGGTCCTGTAATCTCAGTCTCTAGTTCCTGCTCTGCTTTGGCTTCTTCTAGTTCTATCTCAGCTTCTTCTATGTCTTCGCGGTCAATGTTAATATCCAGTTGACCAGGACATCCAGCAAATGCCCGATTCTCTGCAAAACAATCTTCTAGATTCGAATGGCACCATCCAAATAATACGAAGTGGGTGAGATTGGTTAATTTCTTCAACGCCTCAGTAAATCGATCTGGTTTATCGTAAAATCCGCAGCTGAGCGATAAAATCTTTAATTTCGTCAGTTTACTGAATGTTCCGGCAAACTGATTGCCACTGATCCCATAACTACGCAATTTTAAATCAGTCAAAGCAGTTAATCTTCCAAGGTATTTTAAAGTGCTTTCTTCCACATCAAAGCTAATTAATTCAAGTTTTTGTAGCGATGTAAGCCTGGAAAAGAAATATGAATGGATATTTAAATTTCTTTTTGGATCGCCTTCCAAGCAAAGTTCTGTTAAATTGGTTAAATTACATATATTGACAAATGCAAGGGTCTGTTGTAATAAAGTTATAGTAAGCCGAGTCAAAGAGATCATTTTGGGCAGAAAATTTAAATACGTTTGATCTTCATAGGGAATGGAATCAATATGTAAATGTTCTAAACAAGTTATTTGAGTTAAAAATTCAGGATGAAAAACACTCCCTTCATCTTTAAGCAAAGAGATATTTAATTCCTTCACAGACGTCAATTTCTTAAAAACATTTCCAACTGTATCCAGGCTCCAAATTTCTTCTATCTTTTTTGCACGCAATTGGAAATGTTCATAACGATAGCGAGGACTGATTATTGCAAATTTATTAATTTCATATTTTAATGTTTCTAATTTATTAAGTAATTTAATGGAATTGCAGGCAAGAAGAGCTGAACTTACTTGCGTAAGAGAGAGCTGTTTCCATCTAAAAAATCCTCTTGTGACACTATTTACATAGCGTTTAGGCGATGTAAAGAAAGACTCCTCCCATGTTTTCTTCCCTAGTTCTGAGCTCCACCTTTGAGAGTCTAATTTGTTAAGAGGATAAAGAAAGGCAAAGAGCCGCCGCGACTGTTTTTGACCATATTCGGAGGGATCTTGGGCTAAATGGGAACCTATTAGGTAAGGAAAGATAAGTTCGTAACAAGCTTTTGAAGCTCTTTTAAGTCCAACGAGTTCACAAGCAGTTAAAAATTTAGTAATATTTATTAGCGTCTCAGAGGATAATGCCTGTAAATGACCTACAGTAGTTGTCATGAAATTCTTCCCTGTTTTTTAAAAAAATACAGAGCAATTCTAACAATATCTTCTGATTTTATGCAATTAAATAAAATAGCAAATAATGCTTTATGGGCGTTCCTGCTCAGCTCTATGCTATAGATCACAGGCCAAGCCTGCGTTTTGTATCTTCCCAAGATACGGTCCCGTGTTTTTCAACGTCGCGAAGAGCCTTATGCGACCTCATTGACAATGTCGGTCAAATAGGCTCTTGCCTCTGAGAATGGTAGACTAGCCATAGACAACCTCTTGTTATATGCACAATTGTACTGTTTGTACAAATATTAATTAAGCTGAACAAGGAATTTTAGGATTTTTCAATAATCCATTAACTGCCAATGGGTTAGGCATGGCATACTTTCCCCTATACCCCACTTGCAAAAAAGTCGGCAAAAAAGCAGTCTAAGGACATGAAACTTTTTTTCGCATTTATCTTGGCTTTTATGCCCATGGTGTATGGAGCAGATCTTCCCTCCTCCCCTCCTTCAACCTCTCAAGTTCAAAGCAATAAAGCGCCAACTGACCACCCTTCATCGCCCTCGTCTCAGCAAACTCCTCAGGCGACGGAAGAAGAGTTGCCTGCAGAAACACCCTCTCCTGAGGAAATGCCGGTTACCTATAAGGGCGCATTTGCCAAAATGATGCTCACTCTTCTAGCGCTGATTCTCTTGATTGTGATCTCAGTTTGGATGCTGCGCCGCATTGGACAGGGCCGTTTTAGACAACTCAGCCAGGGGCGTCAGATCAAAGTTCTAGAAAGGCGTCCGTTAAGCGCAAAGACTGTTCTCTACGTCGTTGAGGTGGGTCAGAAAAAAGTACTGGTCGCAGAATCACAACTCGAGGTACGCTCGATCGCTTCAATCGACGAGATTTACCCCTCAGAAGATTAAGCCGTCACTCTGATGAATCTAGTGAGATTGGCCACCTTGTCGTGAACATTGCCTCGCTTTTGCATGCAAAGAGCGTAGAAGTGCATCTTGCCAAGGGAGATCTGTTGACAGGCGCTCTGTATGTCTTCGCAGGTATTTTCAAAAGAGCCTTTAGGTTTTTTAGACAGCTGCATTTTAGAGCGCCAGTCTCCCCTATAGTCAGACTCATGCCACTGCTGCTCGATTTTGCCGATCCATTTGCGTCCATCGTAGGGGTTCACTAGGCCATAGAGGCAGGCAAAAAAGAAGGCAACTGCATAAAGCGGAGCTTTGACAACATGCCAGAGGCTTGTGGCGATATGGGCGGGAACTTCCCAAGTTAGAGCAAAGAAAAGCGTAGCTAGCGCCTCCCCTACTGGCTGTTGCCTGATCTCTTTAAAGGCGCGCTCGGCAATTCCAACAATCCCCGTGACGATCTTCACAAGATCGGCAAACATCACTCCAAAAGTGTAAAAGGGAAGCCCTAAAATGAGCGCGGCACAGGTTTTTGTGAGCTCTGCACCGTTGGAGTTCAGGTAGAGGTCTCCATTTGAAATGTCTTCGATGTAGGTATGGCGTATTGAAATCGTGCCATTTTCTGCAACCGACTTTTTCTCTAGGGTCACTTCCCTCCAGTTTCCAGGAACAGTTGTGCCTGCAGTGGATGGAGAATCATAGAAACAACAAGAGGTCATAAAGATCCTTATAAATTTTTTCTAAAGGTTATTTTAGCAGAAAAAAGCTATCCATACAAGGAGTTTAAAAAATAAATTATTTTATTTACAGCCTCGTCTAGGTGCTCTGAGGTATGGGTGCTGGAGACAAACCAGGACTCATACTGAGAGGGTGGAAGAGAGATTCCCCCTTCGAACATCGTCTGGAAAAATTTCACAAACTTCTCTCTATCAACAGCTTGGAGATCTTTCCTGGATTCCACCTTCTCGGGGCCAAAAAAGAGCGTGCCCATCGATCCCACGCAGTTTAGGCAAAGAGGGAGGCTGCGGCGCTCGATTTCTTCTTGGATGGGTAAAAAGAGCCTGTCTGCCTTAGCTTGAAGCTTCTCATAAAAACCCTTCTCTTTGAGGATCTTTAACGTGGCCAGGCCAGCGCTCATGGCAACCGGGTTTCCCGAGAGAGTTCCCGCCTGGTAGACCTCTCCTAAGGGGGCTAATTGCTCCATGTAGATTCTTTTGCCGCCAAAGGCAGCAGCTGGAAAGCCCCCCCCGACCACTTTTCCGAGGCAGGTCAGATCCGCTTCAAATCCATAGAGGGTCTGTGCTCCTCCTAAATGCACGCGAAAGCCCGTGATCACCTCGTCGGCAATCAGAAGGGCACCTGCAGCACTTGTCCCCTGTCGCAGGGCTTGGATAAAGGCTTGAGTGGCTGGAACAACCCCCATGTTTCCTGCAATGGGCTCAAAAATCACTGCCGCGATCTCCTTGTCTTTTTCCAAAATGTGCATCAGGGTTTCTTCGTCATTGTAGGGAAGGCAAAGGGTGTTTTGGATCATCTCCTGCGGAACACCTTTGGAGCTAGCAGCAGGATTCACCTGAAAAAGCCCAGAACCAGCTTGGACAAGTAACTGGTCGTGGTGGCCGTGGTAATTGCCTATGAATTTGACGATTTTCTTTTTTCCGGTCACAGCACGTGCAAGACGGAGCGCGCTCATCGTCGCTTCCGTGCCTGAGGAGACAAACCGCAGCTGCTGGATCCAGGGCATAGCCTCTTGAATAAAAGAAGCCAGTTGCTCTTCCCCTTGTGTAAGAGCTCCGAAGCTTGATCCACGCGCGACTTGCTTACAAGCGGCGGCTGTCACCTCGGGGTGGGCATGTCCAAGAATAAGAGCTCCCCAGCTCATGCAAAAGTCAGTATAGCAATTGCCATCTAGATCAATGATTTGATCCCCGACTCCTCTTTCCACAACAAGAGGCGAGATGCCCACTTCAAAATAACTGCGCACAGGAGAATTCACTCCGCCTGGAATCACTGCGCGCGCTTTTTGATAGAGGCTCTTGCTTTTTTCTCTTTTGGATAAGATGCTCGTGGTCGTCATGCGATGGTGGCTCACCTTTATTTTTTCGCCCACTTTAATTTGGGCTGATATTTCTTATACAGTGGATTTTCGCGGATTAGAGGATAGCCGCGCGCTAAAGGCTATCAAGGCAGGATCTGAACTGATCCAGTTGCAGAGCCATCCTCCCGCCTCGCCCAGTGCTCTCCGCTTTCGCATGGAGTCTGATATTCCTCAGCTCACGGCCATACTGCAGGCTTACGGCTACTACGAGGCCGAGGTGAAAATGGACATTTCTGAGCGTCTCGGTGCTTATTATGTCGAGGTAACCCTCTCTCCAGGACCGGTCTATCGACTGGTAGACTATGCCGTGCGCAAAGACCAAGAGGACCACGATCTGATTTCTCCCGATTTGCAAACAAGATTTTGCCAGCTGGGGCTTGTCTTTGATCAGCAGACAGTTTCAACGGAGATTCTCGCTGCGGAGACAAAAGTGGTTCAGCTGCTTGGAGAGCGCGGGTATCCGCTTTGCCGCATTGTCGATAGATCGGTTGTTGCAGATGGCCGTGAAAAGACCGTGCGGGTCACTCTCACAGTGGAGACAGGACCGTTATGCACCTTTGGTCCTTATGCGATCTCTGGCAATACTTGCGTGAAAAACGCTTTTATTGAGCAGAAGATCTGTTGGGAAAGAGGAGAGATTTATAATCGCGCCTACACACAGAATTTAGAAAAGGAGCTTTTGAGTAGTGGGCTATTTTGCTCAGCGAAAGTGACCCATAGCGAGCAAGCTAGCGAGTGTGGAGAACTTCCTCTTTTAATTGAACTCATGGAAACCAAACATCGCAGCATCAGTGCAGGAGCCAGCTACCAAAAAACCTTTGGAGCGGGTGGTACCCTCGAATGGGAAAACCGCAATATCGGCGGCATGGGCCGCAAACTCAGCATTCAAGCGGAGGTGACCCAGCGCAGCCATGCCGGAATCGCCACCTATGAGATTCCCAATTTCTGGAAACCTCAGCAAGACCTGCTCTTTCAGGCAGAAGCCTCCCGAGAATCGATCACAGCCTATAAGGATCAGTCTTATGATCTCCTTACGAGGATGGACTGGCAAGTCAATGATCGCTTTTTTCTCTCTACAGGGGCGCAGGGAACCTATCTTATCGTCTCCTCTAGCGTCGATAATGGCCATTTTTGGCTTGCAGAACTCCCTATAAAAATGCGACTGAGCAATGTCTGCGACTTCTTGAATCCGACCCAAGGAGCCACTTTAGACCTGTTTCTCCTCCCCTCTTTAAGCGTGAAAAAATCGACTCGTTTGTATGGCACAAGTGAGATCAGCCTATCGACCTACTGGCCTCTTACAAAACAGGAGCTCTTTCTTCTTGCACAAAAGATCACAGTCGGCACGATTTTTTCAAACGACCTAGAACCTGTTCCCGTTCCAAGGCGTTTCTTAGGAGGCTCAGAGGAGAATTTGCGCGGCTACAAATATCTGACCGTCTCCCCACTTGTGGGTGACCATAAGCCAACGGGCGGCAGGCTGGCCCTCTTTTACAGTCTAGAACCGCGCCTGCGCTTTGGCGATTTTGGTCTTGTCCCCTTCTTTGATCTGGGCAATGTCTCGAGAAACCTCTCTTTTAAAGGCCAGTGGCGAAAATCAATCGGTCTTGGCTTTCGCTACTTCTCTTTTCTTGGCCCCTTGCGAGTCGACGTAGCCTTTCCCTTAGATCGCCGCAAGCACCTCGATCCCTTCTGGTGGATCTTTGCCAGCGTCGGCCAGGCGTTTTAAGCCATTTGCATCGCTAACGAGCAGTTGCATGACCTGTTTCATTCATTAGGCGAAAACTTCTAAAGGCTTCAATGGAACAGTCTAGTAGTTCAGCCGCTTTTGACTCACCGATATATTCTTCACCTAATGCATGAAAAATCATCTGCTTAAAAATATGAGTTTTTTCAGACGGGATTTTGTTGCCTGGTTCTTCCTTATTCCAACCATTCTGGTTGAAAAGAAAAATCAAATTATTAAAATGAGATTCTTTTATGATACCAGAATCTTTCAAACGGTAACAAGCCGAATGCATACTTAGCTTAAATTCCTCTTTTAATAGAAACAATTCTCTCCATTCGATCGAAGTTCGAATCCTACCCATTGCTTGAATGATCATTTCTTTTGGCAGCAAAAAGGCTCCAGCGAAACGATTGCATGCTTTTTCTTCGCTCAGCTTTTTTGACAACCTGCCGTGAAGGATAAAATGGCCGAGCTCATGGGCTAAAGTAAAACGCTGCCGATCTCCCGGCCATTTTGAGCTAATTATAATAACGGGCTGATCATTAATTAGAGTAGAGAGTCCATCGAACAGGGGCTCCTCATAATCAATGATAAAAACCCTTATTCCACGGCTTTCAAGAACATCTATAAGATCTTGAATAGGTACTCTTCCTAATTTCCAATGGTTTCTTAGCTTATTTGCAATTTCTTCAATTTGATCATATTCACAAATTCGATCTGATAAAGAGTCTGGAACTTTGAATGGTTGAATTGGAGGGTTTGGATAAAGATTTTCTAATTCCAAACGACGTTCAATTTGGTCGGCGATTTGAGCTTTAATAGACTCCTCAACTTTTTTTCTCAACCGCTGTCTTTTTCGAAACTTAATTTTTCCAAGTTTGACAGTCTCCGGACGAAGAAAAAACTCCACAGAGACTCGTAGGGCCTTGGCCAGTTTTAAGAGGATGTCTGAAGAGGGAGTTGATACGCCTTTTTCATACTTGCTTATTGTCATATGGCTTAAGTCCACAAGCTCCGCCAATTTGCGAAGCCCGAGGCCCGAGGCTTTTCTAGCTCTTTCAAGACGTTTACCTAAATTCTTCGACATACTCCCCTCACTTGTTTACATTTTATCATTTTTTCGATGATTTTGTAAACAGGCAATCGGTCAAAAACATAAAATCCTGAATTTTAAACACAAACGTCAAGAGGCTCGCATGAAAAATGATGAATATATTGCCAATGAATCGAGAGGTTGAGAAAGGGAAAGACTTGAAAAAATATCTCTCGTCCCACAGAATCCTAATCAAACATTTCACGTTTCTTTAAATGGAGAGGAAAAAATGGCCATCCAACCTAAACCCTTCTTTGTAAACTTAGAACCCATCACCATCTTGGGCCTTAAAGCTGTAGAGCAAATGTTTTGCATCTATACAGGGAAAAAAGGAAAACAGCTCCAGTTTGAGGCTGTAGCAGAAAAAGCAGGAGGCTGTGCTCTAGGGACACTCTTCAAAAAATCAGAAAAACAGTGGCTTGGAAAAGTAGGGGAACCCAAAGGTTCTTTGCGCAATGATCCTCTAACCATTCGGAGCCGAACTAAAAAAGAGCTCAATTTAGACACGATCCGTGAAAAGCTTGCCTATGATCTCTACCAAGAACTGGGGAGGGGCCTTTTTCTTGTTCCCAAAACTCGCTTATCCCAGCAGCCGATCATGGACAAGTTCAATACGACCCACGGTCTTGCCATCGAGTGGGTCAAACAAGGCATTCAAGACTCCTTGAGGATCATGTGTCGTTTTATCGAGGGCTACCAGGACCTGCAGAAAGCACAAACCCCGGATGGAGGAGAACCGATCACCTTCATGGAGTATATCAAGCGCCATCATCGTCCTCCTGAAACTCTCCTCACGCCTCAAGGCAAATCTGTGCCTTTGCAGGGGATGATGAGTTTACTTGCGGTCAGCAGGTGCCTTGCCGATACAGATGTTTTAGGAGAGACTGGAGGAAATGCCGGATTTATTTGGATCTATGAGGGACAAGAAATTCAAGGGGCTCAAGTTGTTAAAATGGATCCAGGAGAGGCCTTTAGATTTAAGAGAGATCCTGAACGAGAAGAAGTGTCAATCAATTGGGTGATTAACACTCAAGAGCATCTCGGACACCCCGATTATCACCTGAAAGATCTGCGCAACCTTCAAACCTCCAATAACGACAGGGAAACAGTGATCGTTTGGGCAAACCTTAGGCCTTCAGAGCAAGAGGAGTTTCTAGCAGCCTTGTTTAATGCCAATCGCTACCTAGAGTCAAAAGAGATCCTTCATCTACTTTTTTACAGGGACGGGAGTTTCAACCGCAGTGAAACAGAAATGATCCCTGAGGAGATAGCCGGGGGCTTCCAAACTGAGATGACAAGCTGGATAAAGGATCAGCTCCTGATTTACGCAAACGATCTTAAAGAGTTCAAGCAGTCTCATCCCGATCAGCTCATCCGAGTCCACTACATCGATAAATGGGGAGAGCTGTCCCTGCCTATGACAGAGGAGACCTTCCCGATTCGAGAGCTCTTCACACATCTGCGTACTGTCAAGGAAAAAAAGGTCGATCCAGACAAGGAAAATTCTTCGATGGGCAATTGGCTTTCCCTTGGACCTGAAATGTGCTTCTTAAAACTAGAAGAGCTTTTTCATCCCCATCAAACTACTGAGAAAATTCTCCTTACAGGGCAAGCGGGAACTGGTAAAAGCACGATCTGCCAAAAAATCGCTCATGATTGGGCCTTGGGAAGACTCTGGAATGACCAGTTTGACGCTATTTACTGGCTCCCTTTGAGACAATTAAACTCTAAAGAGTTGCCTGTCGGTGATTTAGATCTATTTCTAGCAAGCGCTCTTTCAACGCTGATTTTTCAAGAGGATCTGACGCCTGTTCAGACTTTAGCTCTGATAAAAAATAATCGATCTAAAAGCTTGATCCTACTCGACGGGTATGATGAAGCCTCTGCCCCACTCAAAAAGGTCATCGTTAGGTTAATTAAAGAAAAGGGGCACAAGATCCTTTTAACCTCTCGTCCTGGAATGACAGATAACCTAAACCCTCATTTCAGCCTAAGGGTTGAGAATATGGGATTCTCAGATGATCACATTGAAGAGTACGCCAAGCTAGTTTTCTCGCTGGGCAAAGAGAACAAACATCCCCTGCCTTTTCTGCAATTCATTCGAAAAAACGGGAATTTATTTGATCTAGCTCATATCCCCTTGCAGCTTCAAATGCTCTGCTCTCTTTGGAAGCAAAAGAGCGAGGGATTTGTCTCGGGTTTAACAGGCCTTTATAGACAGATGGTCGATCAGCTGCTTCTTTGGAATAGCAGAAAGTTCAAGCTTTCTAATCCACAGGAAATCTTGCAATTGCTCGGAGAGCTTGCCCATCACAGTCTTTCTACAAACCAATTGATTCTCTCTAAGCAAGAGATAGAGGAGGGCTTAAAGAACACTGCCTATACAAAAGAGGATCTTTTGGCAACAGGTCTGCTCAAAGAGTCGAAGGAAGGCAATAGTTATGCTTTTCTCCATTTAAGCTTTCAGGAGTACTTGATTGCTTGCGCTTTTGCAAACAGACCTTTGGAACAGCAAAGAGAGTTTATTTTTACTTATAAAGATAACCCTCAGTATCGTCAGACTTTGGCCTTTTTATGCGGAGTCATCTTTCAAAGAACTCCTCAAGCGATTCCCTCTTTTTTTGAAGCCCTTTATGCGCCTACAACTACCTCTTCACCAAAAAAAAGTCTCAAACTTGGATTTCAGTGCCTAAATGAGACGAGCGATTTACAGACTCTTCCAGATTTTGACTCTTATTTGGACAGAAACCTCTCACTTATCTTCGAAAAAGACCATTCTTTTTACCAACAGACAGAGGCGCTTAAATACCTTTATAGGAAACACCCAGAGCTTCTTGAGAAGGAGATTTATAGATTTGGCCCGACTCCATTTATTTGGGTATGTTACATAGGGAATTTAGATTTAGCAAAATGGCTTTGCGAAAAAGAGCCCTTTTCGCTCGGAAAGTTTGATCGCAATGGCAGGACTCCGCTTCATTTAGCTGCTGTTGGTGGTCATATAGAGATGGCAAAGTGGCTCTGCGAAAAAGAGCCCTCTTTGCTCGGAAAGTTTGATCGCAATGGCAAGACTCCGCTTCATTTAGCTGCTGCTGGTGGTCATGTAGAGATGGCAAAGTGGCTCTGCGAAAAAGAGCCCTCTTTGCTCGGAAAGTTTGAAAATGGCCGGACTCCACTTCATGCAGCTGCTCAAAGCGGTCATGTGGAGATGGCAAAATGGCTCTGTGAAAAAGACCCCTCTCTGCTCGGAAAAATGATATGGACAGGCCAGACCGCGCTTCATCTAGCTGCTGAAGGTGGTCATATGGAGATGGCGAAATGGCTCTGTGAAAAAGACCCCTCTTTGCTCGGAAAGTTTGATCTCATGGGCCAGACTCCGCTTCATTTAGCTGCTCAAAGAGGTCATGCGGAAATGGTGAAGTGGCTCTATGAAAAAGAGCCCTCTTTGCCCGAGAAGTTTGTCAGCTATGGCTCGACTCTGCTCTATTCAGTTGCTGAAAATGGTCATATGGAGATGGCGAAGTGGCTCTGTGAAAAAGCCCCTTCTCTGATCGGAGGGTTTGACCCGTATAGCCGAAATCCACTTAGTGCAGCTGCTTATGGTGGTCATATGGAGATGGCAAAGTGGCTCTGCGAAAAAGAGCCCTCTTTGCTCGGAAAATTTGAGTGGTATTATGGCTCGACTCCGCTTCATTCAGCTGCTGCAGGAGGTCATATGGAGATGGCGAAATGGCTCTGTGAAAAAAACCCCTCTTTGCTTGGGAAGTTTGGGAAGGATAACTGGACTCCGCTTCATTCAGCTGTTGCAGGTGGTCATGTGGAGATGGCGAAATGGCTCTGTGAAAAAGTCCCCTCTTTGCTCGGAAAGTTTATGAGCAATGGCAACACTCTGCTTCATTCAGCTGCTGCAGCTGGTCATCTGGAAATGGTGAAGTGGCTCTGTGAAAAAGCCCCCTCTTCGATCGGAAAGCTTGCCGGCGATGGGGCGACTCTGCTTCATGTAGCTGCTAAATATGGTCATGTCGAGATGGCGGAGTGGCTCTGCGAAAAAAACCCCTCTTTGCTCGGAAAGTTTACAAGCTATGGCTCGACTCCGCTTAATGCAGCTGCTTTTCATGGTCATGTGGGGATGGCGAAGTGGCTCTGTGAAAAAGACCCTTCTTTGCTCGGGAAGTCTACTTGCAATAATGGCTGGACTCCGCTTCATTCAGCCGCTTGTCAGGGTCATGTGGAGATGGCGAAGTGGCTCTGCGAAAAAGACCCCTCTTTACTCGGAAAGTTTACAGGCAATGGCGAAACTCCGCTTCATGCAGCTGCCGAAAATGGTCATGTGGACATGGCGAAGTGGCTCTGTGAAAAAGACCCCTCTTTGCTCGGAAAGTTTGATCGCGATGGCAAGATCCCACTTCATTCAGCTGCTAAAAACGGTCATGTAGAGATGGTTCAATGGTTGTGTTTTAAAAATCCTGAGCACTGTCTGGTCAAATGGGATAATGGCACCCCTTACAAGACAGCTATCAGGTACTCTAAGATTGAAGTTGCAAATTGGCTAAAAGAAAATTTTCCTGAAGGGTGTGAAGGAAAGAGGGAGGAACATAAGAAAGGAGAGAACGATAATTGTATTGTTTCCTAAATAAACATTAGTTCACTGCCTGAACCCAATATTTTTCATCATTCGGCCCACAACCAATCTACCGCATTCAATTTAGCCTCAGCAAGTTCCGTCTTGCTCGACCCACTCAATAAGGTCTCACCCAGTTGCAACAATTTTCTCTTTTTCTTTGAAATACTGCATGTGCAATTGATAAGCCTGATAGAGCACAACCAGCATCGTAGCCACATTGCCAGCGTCATTTTGAACCAGGCCGGTCACTCTTGCCACACACCTTCTGATCAAATCCCTACTTTTCATGGTGAGAAAGGTCCACATGATGGAAGAGGAAAACTGTTTAGAAGCTACAGTTTCTACTAGAGCATGAAGACTGGGGTAATTGCGCTGCCCTACCCTCTTCTCCTTGTCGTCTTTGTAGGAGAATTTTTGGACTACAGAAATTGTCCAGGGCAGCCCTTCAAGAACTGTTTGAGAAGTCGTAGAAACGCAATCCAAACCCGTTAACTCTTTCTTGCAGTACTTGCTATAAAGCTCATAGGGCTTGCAAATGGATTCGTAGCCGTTTATCAGCTGTTGGACCCTCTGAGAAAGCAAAGTGAGGGGCTTTAAGCAACTGACAAGTAAAGAGGACTCTTGTTTTGGACCATACTTTTCAATGAACGAGGTGACGATAGGAATGATCCTTGTGACAAGCGTTGTGGTATTTTTTAAATTAAAGTCTGTGGTTTTATCCTCGTTTAAGTAAGCGCGAAGCTGCTCTTTAAACTGTGTAGGCAGCACCTCCGGAAGCCACTGTTTAAGTAGGCTTGGATGGGTGAAAACAGTTGTGGAAGTATGGATCGCTTCTTTACATGCATTGATCACTCTTTGCAACAGGGAAAGAGATTCTTTTTCTTCAAAGAATTCCACAGAACTGAGGGCATGAACCCATTCAAGAAACTGTGTCATGATTTGGAACTGATCCTTAACAAATGCCGATACAAGCTTTTCCGTCTCTTTATTCTGAGGATCGATTTTTTGGGCCTCTAAAAGAAATTCTCCAGCACGTGCCCACTCCAAGGTCTCCATGTGAGCTAAGGCTAGTAGATTAGCCCAGTCTGGATTGCTCGGCTCTATCTTCTGGCATTGCAGGTATCGCTCCCTAGCTTGCTTATCCTTACAATTGTCAGACAAGCCCACAAGCTTCCCAATGGCAATCGCAAGAGGTTTAAGATCCAATGATTCGGAAGAATGCTGTTTTTCTAAAGCTTCTAAATCCAAAATCATCGATTTTGAAAGAGTAACCTTCTTAGACTGAATGCCTTGGACCAGATAGCTAGAAAGTAGAGAAACAAGATCGATGCTGCTTGGCGCAAGCGACTTTAGCCCTTTTAAGTGGATGAGAAAATCACTAAATACATGGGACAGTTGGTCAAATTCTTTGTGTTGCACGAAACGAAGAGATAAGAGAGCCAGACGCTCGTTATAAGCGCTCAAAGCTCCTTGACTCTGATCACAATCAGAGGGGCTAGTGATCTGCTCTCTGAGGGTAGACAATTCACTGTATTGATCTTTAAGGGATTTTTGGGAAAAAGAGAGAATTCCATATTTTTCTCGAAGGTCTCCTTGAATCAGCAAAATAGTGGCATTTCTTTCTTGACTTTCAGGGCACTGGGTCATGATCTGCTCCATTTCCCTTTCAAGGCGCTCTTTTTGCCTAGCAAGATCAAGTAGGGTCTCGGGATCATTTCCTCCGCTTAAGAACTGAGAAAGCAGCAGACGATGGGCAGCGCAATAGAGATCGTAATCAGATTTGATTTTGGCGTAGCGAAAGTCGCGTCGCAAAATGGCCTCGTACCGCTGCTGGATCTGTTTTTGCATAGTCTCTATTTTTTGAGGATCAATGTAATCTTTAAGAGAAGAGGTCGCAGCTGTGTGGAACTGATCCCTCATCTGCTCGTATAGGGTCAACAGCTGCTTTCGAGCCTTTTCAAACTCCGTGAGATCGATGCTCTCATCTGACTGTTCCATTTTAATCAGAGAATCTTCAACTAGGCCAAACTTCTGGTAAGCTTCGGCCAGCTTCTTATGCTCAGCTGAATAAAGATGAAAGCCATGGTTCAATTCAACCTGCTTTAACCGGGCAGACAACTCTGTAGCAGCTGGACACTGCTCCATGAACTCCCGCATTTGGCAAGCAAGCTTTTCTTCTCGACCCATGAGAAGAGTTAAGCCCTCATCGGAGTGGCTGGCTCGATTATCGCTACTAATCTGCTCGTAATCAGAAATAAGTTTTTCATAACGATGGTGGCGCCCCTTGATCGCCCCTAGGCGCTCTACAAGGTTCTCCTCAAAAGCTTTCAATTTTTCTCCATTCACCATATCTTGAGGATAGGCTTTCATTTTCCCTAGATCATCGCTCATTTTCTTTGCGAGAGTCTCTAAATCCGCTACAGATCGCTCATGCTCGTTTAGGTTGATGGGGCCATCAGAGCGTTCACGTTTTTTGATCGAATCTTCCAGAGAACAAAATTGCTGATAATCGCTGGAAATGCCAACAAGCACCTCGAGCGAAGCGCGCTTATCAGAATGCCACTGCTTGAGGTCTTTTAAGGATTGAAGCTGTGAAGACTGAGCAACACATTTTTCTTCCATATGTTTGCTGCAGCGTGGAACGTGGAGCTGGTCATATAGCACCTTGGTTACGTATTTATCAAACTCGCTCTTGCTACCATTCTTCTGATTTTTATAGAAATTGACTGCACGCTTCCCTAATTTTTCCTCAGCTTGCCATAAGGCCTCGGCTGCATCGCAAACTTTATTATGTTTATCTATCTCTGTTGCTAAACTATCATCTGGAGAAAAACTCTTGATCTGTTCATTGAGCGCCTTTCCTTTATCAATCCAATCTTTCTCAGCCGCTACAAAACTGTTCCAATCTCGGCGAAATTTGTCCCCAAGGTGGTCGCCACCAGCTCGCATTCCCGTTTGGGTAGCCGTTCCTGAGTCAGATCCATGTCCTGGATAGTGAAGACGCCCTCCAGGTCCTGGATGATTCCCTCCGGAAAGTTGCTTTGCTCCGCTAATGGGTATACTCACCTGCACTCTATAATTGAGTCCTCGTGCCCCTTTTGTAGCTCTACTATTATCTACACTAAATCCCAACCCAATGTGCTCTGTAATGGGATGAGGCTGTGGGGGTTTGATGATCCCCGCTCCATAAGAAGTAATCGGATACTGCAGAGTCGGGTTTACCTGGTTTTTGGACCTAGTTTGATCGTCTTGTAAAGGAATCTCCCTGTTTTCAGATTCTTGCGTATCTGTCTGCTGCTCCTGGTTTTCTAGCTCCAAGGAATCGGCTTCCTCTTCTTCTCTTTTTGAGGATTTTTCCGCATTCTCACGCTCGATCCTTTCCAAATTGCCGACATATCCTTTGCACCAACTGACAAGCCCTTTTGCTGCATGAATACCCCCTTGATTTAAAGTCTCTGTGGAGACGTTGCAAAATGAATTGAGTAGCCGAGCAGGTATTGTAGCAATCTGTAAAAGGGCATTAAGATCGGAAAGACTGGGAAGGAATGGATACGAATAGAGAATGTTTCTTCTAGAAAATTCGCCCTGCTTTTCAGCTTGGGCCCTTTGCATCGCTTCTTCTAATCGAGGTCTTAAAATTTCGGCCAGCACACTTGCTGATAGAGCGGTCGCGACGTAGGGGTGTGTCTTTGCAATTGTTATGCCAATTCTCATTTTTATCGCAGCTTCCTCGATTTTTTTAGCCAGATCTCCTGCATTCTCAAAATATCCGACATTAGCTGCTGTTTTAAACGCGACGCTGTTGACGCTGTTTGTTAAAAGCTCAAGCATTTTAGATGACTCAGAGGCGCTTACTAGAGATTGGTCAGATGCAAAAAAACAGATGAAGTTAATGAAATCTTTTCGATCTTGCTGGCTAAACGCAGTAGGCTCAGGCAGCTGCGAAAGCTCAATGGGCAAGGGCTCACCGGCTTGTGGCAAATAGATAAGACGAGGAGGCTCTTGCGGAACTTGCGGCTCAGATGGAGCACAACTTTCAGCAGAATGCGTGGTTTGCTCCAAAGGCTTGGGGATCACTGGAACTACAAAGCCAAGGGAAGAGCTCAGTGGATGGGTCATGGTTGCCTCCTGTTTTTTACACTCATTCTCTCAAATGCGCGTCTGAGCTGTATTTGAGAGAATGATGAGTAGCAGTTTGGGAGATGATTCCTTTAATTTCAAACTTAAAAATGAGAGAAAAAGCGGCCATTGGTTCGGTTCAAGAAAGCTTGAAAAAATATCTCTCGTCCCACACAATCTCAATCAAAAATTCCACGTTTCTTTAAACCAAGAGGAAAAAATGGCCATCCAACCTAAACCCTTCTTTGTAAACTTAGAACCCATCACCATTTTGGGCCTCAAAGCCGTAGAGCAAATGTTCTGCATCTATACAGGGAAAAAAGGAAAGCTGCTCCATTTTGAGGCTGTAGCAGAAAAAGCGAGCGGCTCTGCTCTGGGTACAATCTTCAAAAAATCAGAAAAACAGTGGCTTGGAAAAGTAGGGGAGCCCAAAGTTTCTTTGCGCAATGATCCTCTAACTATTCGGAGTCGAACTAAAAAAGAGCTCAATTTGGACACCATTCGCGAGAAACTTGCCTATGATCTCTACCAAGAACTGGGAAGGGGACTTTTTCTTGTCCCCAAAACTCGCTTGTCTCAGCAGCCGATCATGGATCAGTTCAATACGACCAACTTTTTTGCCCTCGAATGGGTCAGACAAGGTATTCAAGACTCTTTGAGAATCATGTGTCGTTTTATCGAAGGCTACCAGGACTTTCAGAAGGCACAAGTCCTAGATGAGGGAGAATCAATCACTTTCATGGAATACATTAAGCGCCACCACCGTCCTCCTGAAACTCTCCTCACGCCTCAAGGCAAGTCTGTTCCCTTGCGGGGGATGATGAGCTTACTTGCGATCAGCAGGTGCCTTGCTGACACGGATGTTTTAGGAGGGGCTGGAGGAAATGCCGGATTTATTTGGACCTATGAGGGACAAGAAATTCAAGGGGCTCAAGTTGTTAAAATCGATCCAGGGGAGGCCTTTAGATTTAAGAGAGATCCTGAACGAGAAAAAGAAGTTTCAATCAATCTAGTCATTAACACCAAAGAGAACCTTTGGCTTCCCAGCTACCATTTAAAAGACTTGCGTGATCTTCAAACATCCAATCACAATAGAGACACACTCATCACTTGGACCTCTCTTACACCTTCTCAGCAAGAGGAGTTTCTAGCTGCCTTATTTAATGCCAATCGCTACCTAGAGTCAAAAGCAGTTCTTCATCTGCTTTTTTACAGGGAGGGGAGTTTCAACCGCTGTGAAACAGAAATGATCCCTGAAGAGATTGCCCGTTCTATACAAGCTGAGATGACAAGCTGGATAAAGGATCAGCTCCTCATTTACGCAAACGACCTTAAAGAATTTAAAAAATCTCATCCCGAGCAGCTCATCCGAGTTCACTACATCGACAAATGGGGAGAGCTGCCTCTGCCTATGGCTGAGGAGACCTTCCCGATTCGAGAGCTCTTTACAAGTTTCCGAATTGTTAAAGAAGAAAAAACCGCTCCTAGAAAACTGACTCGTCTGGATCAGACCAAAGAAATCGATAGTTTAATGGGTTCTTCAAGGGGGCGACCTTTAAAATTGGAAGAACTCTTTCATCCGGTAGATGGAAAAATAGCTCAAAAACTCTTACTTGTTGGCCCACCTGGCATTGGCAAAAGTACTCTTTGCCAAAAAATAGCTCACGACTGGGCCTCTGGGAGACTTTGGAACGATCAGTTTACTATTGTTTATTGGCTTCCTCTAAGGGAGCTAAATGGAAAAAAGCTCTCTCTGGATAATCCAGCTCTTTTTATTGTTCAAGCCATCTCTGAGCTCATTTTAAAAGAAGATGCTGAGATAGATTTTCTCCTTAACAAAATCCAAGCCAACTACTCAAACATCTTAATTCTGCTCGATGGTTATGATGAAGCGGCTCCTTCTCTTAAACAAGCGATTATTCGACTTCTGCAAAAAAAGGAGCTACGGGTTCTCTTAACTTCTCGACCTGGAATGGTGGAAGAGCTCGAACCTTATTTAGGCTTGAAGGTTGAAAATGCCGGGTTTTCAGATGATCAAATTGAAAATTATGCCAAACAATTTTTCTCTCGAGGGGCTATTCAAAAAGATCATCGCCCTTTTTTGTATGCCATGCGGGCCAGCAGAAATTTTTTCGACTTGGCTCATACTCCTCTTTATCTCCAGATGCTCTGCTCTCTTTGGGAAAAAAAGAGTGAGGCATTTTCCTCTGGGTTAACAGCTCTTTACACGCAAATGATCACTCAACTCCTTATCTGGAATACAAAAAAGCTCAAAAACTTGAGTCGAAAAAATGTCTTGTCTCTCTTAGGAGAAATTGCCCATCGGGGACTTGTACTTGACCAAGCAACTATCTCTAAGGAGGCAATTCAACTCGTGTTGGGGGAAAGAGCCCATACAATAGAGGATCTCCTTGCAACAGGACTTGTTAAAGAGTCATCTAAAAACTCTTTTGCTTTTCTTCATTTAAGCTTTCAAGAATATTTGACTGCCTATTTCATTGCACATCAAGGACTTGAAAAACAGAAACAATTTATCCTAAATCATTTAGATCATGCTCAACATGAAATGATATTCATGTTTTTATGTGCGATTACTTCACGCTCTAGCCCAGACGCCATCCTTTTTTTGTTCCGAACTCTTTATCTCCCTTCTTATCACAACTTTTCAAGTAAACGACCTTCCCAAGAAAAGTTCAGCTTTAGCTTTAAATGTCTAAGTGAATGTCCAGAAAACCTAAAAACTCTTCCTCAAATTGAAGAGTATTTACAAGAAGGTTTTCTACTTTTAAAAAAAGATTACAGCCAAATTGAAGATGACTGGACTCCGCTTCATTCAGCTGCTCTAGGAGGTCATGTGGAGATGGCAAAGTGGCTCTGCGAAAAAGATCTCTTTCTGATCGAAAAGTTTATGAACGATGGCTTGACTCCGCTTCATTCAGCTGCTCTAGGAGGTCATGTGGAGATGGCAAAGTGGCTCTGCGAAAAAGATCCCTCTCTGATCGAAAAGTTTATGAGCAATGGCTTGACTCCGCTTCATTCAGCTGCTCTAGGAGGTCATGTGGAGATGGCAAAGTGGCTCTGCGAAAAAGATCCCTCTCTAATCGGAAAATATGACGAGGTTGACTGGACTCCTCTTCATGCAGCTGCTCAAGAAGGTCATATGG
>JABDDY010000020.1 GCA_013287365.1 Chlamydiota bacterium | reverse complement strand
CGCTAAGGAATAAGCTGTTGAGCCACTTGGGGTGGAAACAATCATGCCATCGGCTTCAAAGGTGTTGAGGTAACAATCCCCTACTTGGATGGCCATTTCAATCAGGCTCGGATTGCGCCCGCGATGAAGGACAATATCGTTGACGGCAAAGAAACGCTCACCGCTCGGGAGCCGCCCCTCAAGGGTGAGGCGCTCTTCGATCTGGTAAGTGCCGCTAATGAGGTCCTGCAAGCTGGGATAGAGATCGGCAAGGGGAATGTCAGCCATGAAACCTAAGTGGCCTAGATTGACCCCGATGATCGCGGCCTTTGACTGCGGATAGCAGTGGACAAGGCGCAGGATCGATCCATCTCCTCCTAGAGAAAGCAGGAAGTCAATTTCATCTGGATTCACCTCAGAAAGAGGTTTGGCGCCGATTTTGTCAGCTTCCTCCTCTTCGGCTACGACAGTCACAGCGCGCGCGGTGAAAAATTCTTGGATCTGAAGGGCAACCGAATAGGACTCTTTTTTGTGATTATGAGGAAACAGAGCTATGATCATGAACCTCATGGTAGGCCTTTAGGATTTGCCTCGCAATACTTGAAGCATCCAAGCCAAGGTCGGCAATGAGCTCTTTATAGCTGCCCTGCTCAACAAAAGCATCTGGGATCCCAAAATTGAGGATCTGGAGATGGCCAAATCCATTGCGAACCACAAAACTATTGAATAATGTACCTAGGCCTCCGCTTAAGGCATGTTCCTCTAGGGTCACCACACAGCTGTGGCCTGTTAAAATGTCGTAGAAAAGCTCCGAATCAAAGGGTTTGATGAAAATCGGATCGACAACCGTTGCGGCAATTCCCTCGCTCGCAAGAAGGGTACGCACTTCAAGCGCTGTTATCGTCATATGACCAAGGGCTACGAGGGCGATTTTCGAGCCATGCACAAGGATCTCTCCTTTGCCAATTTCGCGCTTGCTAAGAGGGGCTATCCCTTCATCGGTTGCCATGTTAGGGTAGCGAATGGCAACGGGCCTTTCGTAGTAAAAGGCGCTTTCGAGTAGCTCCTTGAGGAGCTGTCCATCTCTGGGTTGGCAGATGACCATATTAGGCATCGCGTTTAAGAAGGAAATATCATAAATCCCATGATGGGTCGAGCCATCTTCGGCAGAAAGACCGGCCCGATCAAGGGCAAAGACAACGGGGAACTCCTGCAGGCAAACCTCTTGGAAGAGATTGTCAAAGGCGCGCTGCAAAAAGGTCGCGTAGATTGAGCAGATGACCTTCATTTTTTTGCCATAAGCAATACCACCACAAAAGGCTACGGCATGTCCTTCCGCAATTCCCACATCCAGACAGCGCTCGGGAAATTTTTGCATGAGAGGGGTGAGGCAAGAGCCAAGGGGCATGGCAGGGGTGACCACCACTAAACTCGGATCGTTTTCCGCCATTTTGAGCAGATGCTTGCCAAAGATTTTAGGAAAGGTGGGTCTTGTGAGCGTTTCGCCGAGGATTTTTCCTGTCACTTTATCAAAAGGCCTGCAGCCGTGCCAAGAGATCGGGTTTTGCGTGGCACTCTCCATCCCACGACCTTTTGTTGTGAGTGCATGAAAAAGCAGAGGTCCGGGTCTCTCCTTGATCTGCTTTAAAGTGGCGATTAAGGAGGCTATGTCATGGCCATCTACAGGACCGACATAGTCGAGGCCAAAGGGTTGAAAATAGGCGGGAGCGCCTCCTTTTTTCAAGAGGTGAGAGAGGGTACCAACACTACTCGAGATGGACATGTCATTGTCGTTGAGCACAATCAGAAAGCGCCTGATTTTTTGTGGAATATTGTTGAGTGCTTCGTGTGTGAGCCCGCATGTCAATGAAGCATCTCCCAAAATGGGCACGATCCACTCATCTCTACCTGAAAGATCGCGGTTTTTGGCAAGACCCAAAGCCGTTGAAAGGGCCGTTCCGGCATGTCCTGCATAGAAATGGTCGTGGGGCGATTCTTTTGGAGAAGCAAAACCGCAAAGGCCTTTGAAGCAGCGCACTCTGTGAAACTGCTCACCTCTTCCTGTCAGCAACTTGTGAGGGTAGGTCTGATGGCTGACATCGAAAATGAACTTATCCTCAGGAGAGGAAAAAACAGTGTGGAGCGCAACGCAGAGCTCGACAATGCCGAGGTTGGAGCCGAGGTGGCCTCCATTGACTGCCAGCACGTCGATGATCTTGCGGCGCATCTCTTTGCAAAGTTCTTCGAGCTCCTCTAGCGACAAGGTTTTTAGATCGGCAGTATTTTGGATCATGAAGAGACAAGGGACGTTTGTTTCAAGGGATTAAACGGCTCTTTCTGTGGCTTTCCCATTTCATCTAAAGCCAAAGCACCTTCGCGCGTTTTAATCAGGATCTCGACTTTCTCTTCAGCGTCGAGGAGCTGTTTTTGGCAGATCTGAATCAGTTCACTTGCCTGCTGGTACAGCTCGAGTGCTTCTCCAAGCGGCGCCGATCCTGAGCTGATCCGCTCAATGATTTTCTCTAATTTTGCATACGCTTCTTCAAAATTCATACTTTATTTACAACCTCTGCGATGAGCTCTCCCTGACCAAGCTGGATGCGGAGCCGCTCCTTCACTTCTATTTCTTTTGAGGAGAGAATAACTGAGCCCTCCTTTTCTCGAAAGACAATGGCATATCCCTTTTTGAGTAGATGATGAGGGTGGGTGGCATTCAGATGCGAAAGCAGCTGCCCCACCTTTTCTTTTTTGGTTTTCACAAGCTGGGTAAAAGCCAAGGTCACGGCATTTTGGTAGTAACGCAGCCGCCGCCTGGCTTCTGCAATCTGTTTGCGAGGATCGAGCAGCTCATACTGGTGCACTGTCCTTTCAAGTTTTAAGCGCCACTGCAAAAGAAATTGAGCTATAGCCTCATCCCCATCGTTTTTGCTCTCGTCGATCTTCTGGTAGTAGGTGGAGAGGAGGGTTTGCGAAGAGCTGAGAAGAGAGGTTTTGAGCAAAGTAGCTAGCCCCTTTTTTTGCAGACGCAGCTGGCTATAGATCGCTTGCGAAAGCCTTAAAGAAGTTTTTGCAAGCTCAAGACGCAGTCCCTTTTTCTCTACGCTGACAATCTCCGCTGCTGCGGAGGGGGTTGGAGCGCGCAGATCGGCAACAAAATCGGCAATGCAAAAATCGGTTTCATGTCCCACTGCGGAGACAATCGGAATGCGGCAGTGAAAAATGGCCTCCGCCACGCTCTCTTCATTGAACGGCCAGAGATCCTCAAGACTCCCCCCTCCTCTGCCTACAATGAGAAGATCGGCAAGACAATGCTTGTCAAAATCTTTAATTGCCTGGGCAATTTCCCCTGCCGCCTCCTCCCCCTGAACACGCACCGGATTCAAAATCAGATGAAAGGAGCCGAGGCGTCTTTTTAAAATATGCAAAATATCTTGAATCACAGCCCCTGTGGGACTTGTGACCACTCCAATGGTCTTTGGGAACTTGGGAAGTTTTTGCTTTCTTTGCGCGTCAAACCAGCCTCTCTCCTGCAACTTGAGTTTGAGCTCATGGAGTTTTTGAAGGAGCTGGCCGACTCCCACATACTCGATATGGCGGGCGATGAGCTGGTACTGGCCTCTGGGTGCATAGAGGCTAACTTCCCCCTTTACAATCACCTGATCTCCCTCTTTAGGAGGGCGGCTTAGGGAAGAGAGACTGCCTCGGAAAAGAACCGCGGCAATCTGCGCCTCTTGATCTTTGAGAGTAAAGTAGAGGTGGCCAGAACTTTGCGCTTTGCAGTTGCTGAGCTCTCCCCGGACAGCTACGTAGGGGAAACGGCCTTCAAGTTGTTTTTTTATTTCCTGAGTCAGCTCCGAGACAGTGAGGATAGACACTTGCATTTTCCTTTGAAAAGAACTACAATTTCCACTCTTTAAAGTGTGGTCTGATTATGCGCGCTACCCTCATTGCCGGCAATTGGAAGATGTACAAAACCATCTCCGATACCCTCAGTTTTATCAAAACCCTCCTTCCCTCTCTTGAAGGAATAAAAACCCGCGTCTGGATTGCTCCTCCTTTCACAGCTTTGCACTCGGCAGCAGAAGCTAGCCGCTCAAGCTCTCTTAAAATCGGAGGGCAAAACTTGCACACACAAGCAGAGGGAGCCTTTACAGGAGAAATTTCAGGCCGCATGCTCAAAGAGGCCGGCGCCAGCTTTGTTCTCATCGGTCACTCAGAAAGACGGGCCCAATTCCACGAGTCGGCAAGTATGATCCGCAGCAAAGTAGAGCGCGCTCTAGAGGCAGAGCTCTCCCCGCTGCTCTGCATCGGAGAAACCGCCGAGCAGAGGGAGCAGGGGTATACCGAGAAGATCCTCTCCGCACAGATCAAAGAAGCGCTCAAAGATTTGGATGCGGAGGCCCTACACAACCTTGTCATCGCCTATGAACCTGTATGGGCCATTGGAACGGGACAAACGGCCACCCCCTCCTTAGCGCAAGAGGCCCACCTATGGGTTCGACAGATTGTCGCCTCGCTGCTTGGCCAAGAGTTTGCAAACAAGCTCACCCTGCTGTATGGTGGGTCTGTCAAGGCGGATAATTTGGCCGCTCTTCTCAAAGAAAAAGACATTGACGGAGCGCTTGTCGGTGGGGCAGCGCTGCAATTGGAAACTTTTGTTCAACTAGTTAAACTAAGTAATTTATGATCGTCCTTTATTTTATCACGATTTTTCTCTTTCTCTTTCTCTGCACTCTCCTCTCTCTTGTGATTCTCGTGCAAGAGAGCAAAAGCTTAGGCCTTGGTGCCTCTTTTGGAGGAGATGCAGGAGAGTCGCTCTTTGGAACATCAACAGCAACCATCTTGAAAAAATTCACCGCCTATCTCGGAGCCGTTTTTGTGATTGCGTGTGTGCTGCTTTCAATCTGGTCCTCATCGATGGGAAAAGTAGAGACGATAGAGCCGCCTCAGATCGAAGACCTGCAGGGTCATGGGTAAACTGAAACTCTGCCTCTACGGACATCCTATTTTTCGAGCGCGCTGCAGCCCTATTGCAAAGATCGACGAAGAGATCAAACAAATCGCCTTAGAAATGGTCGAGATCATGGACAAAAATGGAGCCATTGGCCTTGCCGCTCCCCAGGTGGGAGTCGCCCTTCAGCTCTTTGTACTGCGCAACCTACTCCCTCTACCAGATGGCACTTTGGTTCCCTCCTCTCCTCTTGTTTTTATCAATCCCAAGATCCTTTCACAGTCGAGTGAAACAGCAAAAGCTAAAGAAGCAAGCCCCTCCTTTCCAGGCGTTGAAGAGCTAATCGAAAGGCCTATCGCTGTGACCATTGAAGCACTCGATCTTACCGGCAAGAGCTTCATCGATTCTTCCGAGGGGATCAACGCGCGCATCCGCTTCCATGAGATTGAACAGCTAAATGGCAAGCTCTTCATTGATCACCTACCTGAAAAAAAGCGAAAAGCCATTGAGCAAAGGCTATAGACAAACTGTATGATCCATCCCCTTCGCTACTTTGACGATCCGGTCCTTCGCAAGCAGAGCGAGCCTGTCGAAAAAATCACAGATGAAATTAAACAGCTCGTAGCTGACCTGATCGAGACTTGTGCCCATCACAATGGAGCCGGACTTTCCGCCTGTCAGATCGGTATCTGCCTGCGAATCTTCATTTTGCACAACTATCTACCCCTGCCAGATGGCACCTGGGCCCTGTCGGCTCCCCTTGTCTTTATCAACCCCAAAATCCTCTCGGCTAGCCAAGAAGTAGAATCTGACTCAGAAGGGTGTCTTTCGATCCCCCACTTTCGCGAGTGGGTGGAAAGACCCATCAAACTCACAATCGAAGCGCTTAACCTAAAAGGAGAGCGCTTTGTCGAGGTCTTTGAGGGGCGCACAGAGATCGAGCGGTTGAATGCGCGCGTCCGCTTCCATGAAAATGACCACCTAAACGGGGTCCTCTTCATCGACAGACTGCCTCCTAAAGTGCGCAAACGCATTGAGCCGCAGCTGCGCCTGATTAATACCAATTATCGAAAATAACTTCGAATTTGAGCGCGTGAAAGCGCCGCGATTCGACGATCATAAGTTGGGTTGTATTGCCTTAATACTACCTAACTTACGATCGTCGAATCCCGGCAGCTTTGACGCAGCTGAAATTCGAATTTATTTTCGATAATTGGTATAAGAAACAGCATAATGGACTTTAGCCATAGGGCAACTTACGCGAAATAGGAAAAAGTCTATTTTGCGTAAGATGGGTTTATAAAGCACTTAAAATAAGTGTGTTAGGAACACAAGATATTTTTACATGGCGTTTTAGCTAAAGGCTTTCCACGTATCGTGCCTGTGCCCGTGTGCGTGCCCGTGCCCGAATTATCCATTTAGTTGCACCATCAGGACTCATTCGGGCACGGGCACGCACACGGGCACAGGCACGAATTTAAACGCCCTGGGAATCAGCTCTGAAGCAAAATCTCGAGGGTCTTTTCAAAGCAGTTGCCCTCTGAATAAAAAGCGGTGATCTTCTTGCGAAGTTCTCTGTACTTCTCTCTTAAAACCTCCGTCTGTTCATCCTCGGGGTCGCCCCCAAAGTAGACAGGAGCCACTAGGCTAAAAGGACTACACTTTTCTGGCGGAGAGGAGAGTTTGCGCTCTAGGTACTTAAGCTCCTCCTGCAAAGAGAAAAAATTTTTGCGTCGCGGTATTTTGGGTGAAAAGGGGTAATCGCTCGCTTGGACTCTGTCAACACTGGAGAAAAGCTCAAAATAGCGCTTAAAGAGCAGGGCGTTGTGTCTGCCATAGCCAAGAACAATCCCATAAAGCGCTTCATCCTCATAGAGAATCGCCTTAAGATCTAAGGAAGAGTGTTCGATCTCCTCCAAAAGCCCTTCGGCAGAGACTAGAGCACCCAGCCTCTCCTGGAAAAGATCGATATTTTCTCTCACCACTTCTAGAAAAGCCCTCTTGTTAATAAAAGTGATCGATCGCAAATCTTTTACCTTGGGATGAGGGCGCTGGAGCAGGAGATAATGGTCAAATGCGAGCTTCTGCTTTTCCCACGTCTCCCACTCCTGGTTAAAGGTATAGGCCATCGGATGCATATTGCCGGGTGGAATCACCTTGAAATGGCCGGTAACGGATGCAGGCTTATCTCCTAAAAGAGTATAGCCAAATTGCTTGTCCAAAAAGAGGTTGCGAAACAGTGTCTCTAGATTGCGCTTTTCCTCAGGAGAAAGCGCGCTTACCAAACAGCCCGCTTTAACAAAGGAGGGAATCGCCGCTACAAGCATGAAAAGAGCGATGACACTCGCGACAACTCTATGTCTTAACGGCCATAGCGTCTTTCTCCGCACTGAAGAACTCCACATTTCAGAGACCAAGGGGGATTGAGATGTCCATTCGAACACCTCCAATAGTCCCATATAGCGTCTGAAGCTTCAAGGGAAAAAGAGGGGGGAACGCGCAGGAAAAAACAACCACTTCTTTCATCGAAAGACAAAAGTTCGAGCCCAATAGAGTCGCCCTTTTCCGTTTCTAGACTCGGGCCCTCTTCGGAAAAGTGGACCTTTTCCGGGTGAAAATAGAGCTTATCCTCAAAATATCCTGCAATCCCTGGATCGGGAGGATCGAGAAGAGCGAGTAGCCGATCATGGGTTAGAGCTTCCACACCGTGGATGATGCTAGGTAAAACAGAAAATAGACAGGCTGCAAGCAGATAACTAAGTCTGTATCTCATAAAAAGTCCTCTTGTTACCTCTTTAATTTTAGCTTAGCAGGGTAGATAATCGCAATTGGGCTATGCAGCCATTAAGAGTGGCCATCAGCTGCTGCTGATCATTTTTTAACTCTGCAAATTTGCTCTGAATCTCTCTCGGTGCAAGATCGGGCATGTGTCCGGCAAAATAGAGATAGAGCTTTTGCTTAGCTTGTGTAGATAGTCTATCCAAGGCCTCTACAATATCTGTCGGACTGCTCTCTTTGTCTTTTTCCGCATCGTGGAAAGAGACGATTTTGAAGCAGGTATGGAGCTCCCCTATGATCTTCTCCAGCTCCTCTGCAGAGCTTTGTCCCACGCAGGAGAGTATCCTCTCTTTGATCCACTGAAAGACGCTGAGCAAAAACTTATAGCTTTTTTCAACCAGATTCCAGCAGGTTGTCCCCATGGAGGAGGAAAGCGTGTCTGGGTAAGAGGGTGGTGAGGAAGAAGGGGTGGTGACGCTCTGAGTGGTTGTGGGTAGTGGTTGTGGAGTTGGGTCTAACGTAACTTTCATCATAATCTCCCAAAAATGTGTACTAAAGAACTTAAAAGTTTGACTTGCGAAAAGTCAAGTTTTTTAATGCGGATCTATTGCCACTTCAGGTATACAAATAGCTCCATGAGCAAGTTTTTATCATTGGCCCTTCTTTCCCTGTTTTTATTTCCCTGCGCTCTTTCTAGCACAGAGCAACCCCCCACCCCTGATTCGAGCAAAAATCGCATCTGTCACCTCGTGCAGACAGGACAGGCAGGGCTGGCCATCGATCTATACAAAGAATATGCTAAAACCAAAGGCAGACATGACTTTGAAACACTCTCAGCGCTCGCTATGACTCTTTTAGACACAGGAGCGCGCAGCGGAGACAAGGAGAGCCAGCTTCTCAGCATCTTTGGATCGGGTGTGGCCAATATCTCTGCATCGCTCGATCTTCTAGAGGCAGGAATCAAAAGCTCAACTGGTGAAGCGCAAATGGCCTCTATCCAGTTTCTCGCTAGAGTGCAAGATGACCGCAGTGATGAACTGCTCATCAAAGCGATGAGCTCCTCATTTCTGCCTGTGCGGCTCGAGGCTGCTTATCAGCTTTCTCTGCGCAAGCACCGCGCCTCGGTTGGACAGATCGAATCGCTGATGTATCGCTTCCCTCCCCCCTTGCGCTTTTTATTCCCGCAATTTTTTGGCCTCATTGGAACGGCTGATGCCATTGCGATTTTGCGTAAACTGATGGAAGACCCCTATGTGAATGTGCGGGTTGAAGCCATTTTAAGCGCCGCTCGTTTTGAAAGAGATGATCTTCTCCCCTCTTTGCGCACCATGCTCACCCACCTCAATGTTGCTGAGCAAGAAGCTGCCGCTTATGCAGCTGGACAGCTGCGCGACTCCAAATCGCTAAAAAAATTAAAAAGACTGCTCAAAAGTTCGGAGGACAGCGTACAGATTGCAGCAGCTGCTGCTCTTTTAAAACTGGGAGATCGGCAGGCGACAGAGCTCCTCCTAGAAAAGGCAAAGGAGCTCAATTTCTTTGCGATCGGTGCGCTTAAAGGAGTGAAGGAGGCTGCGGATCTTCTCGCTGCCCTCTGCGGCCATCCCTCTCTCCCTGTGCGGTGTAATGCAGCGATTGCACTCCTCCATTTACGCGATCCAAGATGTATAGGAACTCTCCAAGAAATACTGATCCTCGATACACGCGATTTAGGGTTTCATCCGGTCCTCTCTCTTGGCAGGTCGCTTCTTGCTTGGAAGGTGGTCGCCTCGACCCAAGAGCACCAAAAAAAGGGGATCGATCTTCAGGCTGTTTCCCTGGCCCTACGAGAAGAGCTCCTCAAGCTGACCATTGAGCTCCCTGAGAGGGAATTTTTGCACCTTGCAGAGACGATTTTTAAGAGCAGGCAGACCGATCTTGTTCCTCTTCTTGTCCAGCTCCTTGCCAATCGAGGCAGTGATCCTTGTCTGAACATGCTCAAGCAAAAAGCGCGGGAGCTTGGGGCTCCACTCATCCGCGGCTATGCCAATTTAGAGCTCTATCGTCTACAACTCGAAGGACCCTACAGTCAGTATCTAAAAAATTGGATCCTGCGCGGCCAGGGAGAAGAGATGATTCGCTTTAAACCCTCTGTGAGCATTGAGCTGAGCCTTGAGCAGGGATTTCCAAAAAGCGATTTTGAGCTCACTCCTGAAGATCACTCTCGACTCTTCATTAGCGCTTCAGAGGCCTTAGCCGATCGCCATGACAGCGAGGCAATCGACCTTTTACTGGAACTGATTCACTCTGGCAATGCGAAAAATCGGTATGTGCTGGCGGGGCTACTCCTTCGAGCTTTGCAGTAAAAAAACGATGAAACAGCCTCTTTTCCGACTTCTTTTCTGCTCTTTTCTTGCCGCAGCTGCGCTTTATGGCCAGGCAGAGATTGTCGTCGATCTAAAAAACCCCGAATTTAGTGGGGAGGTGCTGCGCACAGAGGAGGGGGGTGTCATTACAGGGGAGAATCTGCGCATCCAGGCGCGAAAGATTACCTATACCGATCAAATGGTTCAAGGCAAACGAAAGCAAACAGTTGTTGCCGAGGAAGATCTCCTGCTCGAGTATGAGGGCCGTTTTTATGTGGGAAATCGCCTCGAGTTTGACCTGCTTAGCAGGCAGGGAACACTTCTTGATGGAAAGACCTTTATCGACATCTGGTTCATTGGAGGAGAGAAGATCCAGTTATGCGACGATGGAAGCTTCTTCATCTACGGTGGCTACATCACCACCTCTGAAAGCGCCATCAAAGCCTGGGAAATCAAGGCCGGAGAGGTCCATCTTTTCCCAGATGGACTTTTCTCTGCGAGGAACCTGCGCATCAACCTCGGGCGTTTGCCCATTTTTTGGCTACCGGGCTTTAAAAGTCATCTCGATCTTTTCCGCGATACGCCCCTTCGTTTTCGTCTTCTTTGGGATAAGGGAATTGGGCCTCGCCTCTCGGCTCGGATGCGCATTTTTAGCTGGGAAAATTTCAAGGCCTATGCGCGATTTGATTATCGCTTGAAGTTAGGTCCAGGCGCTGCCTTGGAAACCGAATATGAAACCCCAGATGGCAGATGGGCACTTGTCACCCGCTCCTATGGCGCCTATGACAAGAGCTTTCCCGATGAAAAGGGTAAGAAACGGTACAGGCTTCAGGGACTTGGCAGCGCAATGAGCCAAGATGGGCGAACCTCTTTTCACATTCAATGGGACAAGCTCAGCGACAACCGCATGTTTGGCGATTTTAAAGATGGTGACTTTGAGATCAACACGCAGAAAAGCACCTATTTGCAACTGAACCATTTTGCAGAAAATAGTTTTGCCAGTTTAACTGTTCGACCAAACATCAACTTCTTCCAAGCACTCAATCAGGAGCTCCCCTATACAGTGCTCGGCCTGCGGCCCCTCTCTCTTTGGAAGAGCGGGATCATCATGGAAAACCGCGTCTCAGCCTCCTTCTTTGATTATGTCTACCCGCGCGGGGTTAATGAATTTTTACACGCTAGGCGCTCAGGGCGCCTGGAGACCGATCAGTGGCTCTACAGGCCTTTTCATTTGGGTCCTCTCCATTTTACCCCGGGAGCTGGTCTAACGGGGATATTTTATACCCAAAGCCCTAAGCATCATAGCATTGGACAGCTTGTCTATAGCTACGGAGCCAAGCTCTCTACCCGGCTCTACCGCAGAGGAGAGTGCAGCCGGCATCTCATAGAGCCCTACCTCTCTTATTTTGGCTATAGCAAGCCCCAGGCCCCGGTAGATAGTTATTTCATTTTTGATATTCACGATGGCTATACGAGGCTCGATCAGCTCCGTTTCGGAGTACGCAACCTTCTCTATTTAGGAGCTGATGACCCCCTCATTCCCCGCTTTGATGGCGATCTCTATTCATACGCTTTTTTTGGGGCGCGTTCTTTTTCACAAACAATCCCAAAGCTCTATGCAACAGGCACTTACAATCTTCCAAGTAGCGCATTCCAGGCGCTATTCATCTGGAATTTACAACAGAACCTACTCGATTCGATCAACCTCCGCTTCCTCTGGACTGTCAGCGAAACCCTCGCCCTTGGCCTTGAATGGCGCCACCGCAGCTCCTATGATTGGCGCAAAGCTGACCACGAGAGCTATGTCCTAGATTTTGCTAGAGAGCAATTTGCACTCTTGCACTCCCCTCTCTCCGATCGCCGTGATACTCTCCTCGCAAAGGCCCATTTTCGCTTTTCCTCCCGCTGGAATCTCCAGTTTGAAGCCCACCATGGCTGGCGACGCCAAGAAGAGCCCAATTACACAGCGCTAAAAGCCGATTTCTATACCGTCCTTACCTCCAATTGGCAAATGCGCCTCTCCTATGAGTATACCCCCTACGATCCCTACCGTTTCTCCTATACGGTTAAGCTCATTCGATAGAGATTTGGAGGGGGAGAAAAAGGAGGAGAGCTTTGAGACCATGAGGGCATGAGGGGAAATAGGGAAAGAAGAACCTGAGAAAGAACATAAAAATATTTTTAAATTTAACCAATCCTTTACGTTTGCTTTGCCACTTCTTTTTGAAACGGTAGGATTGAAAAAAAAATCGCTTAAATTTTTTTTATTGTTTCCTAAAATTCCCCTTAAGAATATAATTGCTTCTATTCTACTACGGCGCGTTATGCGCGTCGAAAAAAAACAAACTCTCAACGAGGAGAAAAAATTTTATGGCAACACCCATGCAACAAGTACTCTCACAAGTACCCGCACAAGGATCCGCACAAGGACCTCAACAAACACCTGTGCAACAGCCTCCAGTAGCAAATACAGTACAAAACCCAGCAAATACCTCTAGCGTAGAGCCAGCAACAGGAGCCACCCCTCCAGTTGCTCCAACTACACCTGCAGATGAAAGTTTTTGTTCAAAAGTTATGAACGTAGTTACATGGCCTTTTGTCAAAATTAAAGATTTTGCGCTTTACCTCTTCAACAAAATCATTACTTGCTGTGGTCTCTTCGGCGGCGGTAGCAATGCAAACAACACAACTACAACTACAGCTACAACTGGAACAACAACTACAGCTACAACTGGAACAACAACTACAGCTACAACTGGAACAACAGCAACAACTGCAGCTACAACTGGAACAACAGCTACAACAGCTACAACTGCAACAACAACTACAACAGCACCTAAACCTGCAACAAACACAACTACAACAACAACACAGCAACAACCCAACCCTACACAGGCAATCAACACCAAACTAGACCAGGTTCTTCAAAATCAACAAGCGCTATACACCGCAGTTCAGCACCTCAACGTACAACCTCAACAGCAACAACAAGTACAACAACCTCAACAGCAACAACAAGTACAACAACCTCAACAACGACAACCCGTACAACAACCCGTACAACAACCTGCTCAACCACAAGCACAACAACCCGTACAACAACCACAAGTACAACAACAAGCTCAACAACCACAAGTACAATAACCAGCAAACATAACCATCTAATAACGAGTCGCAAGACTTGTCATTTACAAGGAGTATCCCCGAGGGGATACTCCTTTTTTTATGCCCTTTAAGCAGCGTAGGTTAGACGAGAAGAAGAGAGGGGTTTTCTAAAAGTTTTTTTAGAGTTAGAAGGAACTGCGCTCCGTCCGCCCCATCGATGACCCGATGGTCAGCTGAGAGAGTAAGCGCTAGGGTAGAGCCCTTGACAATCTGGCCGCCTTTCACAACAGGCTGCTCCTGAATCCCCGCTACGGCTAGAATAGCTGCCTGGGGAGGATTAATCACTGCGATAAACTCGCTCACCCCATACATGCCCAGGTTAGAGACGGTAAAAGAGCCACCCGTATATTCTTCGCGAGAGAGCTTGCCCTCACGCGCCTTTTTGGCTAGCCACTTGGCTTCGCTGGAGATTTCCCCAAGGTTTTTGTAGTCAGCATGGCGAATGATTGGGGTAATGAGCCCCCCCTCTAGGCTGACAGCGATGGCAATATCGATGGTTTTAAAGCGAATGAGGGTGCCATTTACTGAATTGTAGCCACTGTTGACGGTAGGATGCTCTCGAAGCGCAAGAGCTGTCGCACGCAGGACCAGATCGTTAAAAGTGATTTTTACTCCTCCTAATTTTAACTCCTCGCGAAGAGAGACCATCTGATCGGCATCGACCTGCACAGTGAGATAAAAGTGGGGGATAAAAGTTTTGGATTCTTGGAGGCGCCTGCCGACAATTTTTCTCATAGGAGAGAGCGCCTCTTCCTCATAGGTGCCAGGGGCAAGAGTGGGGACTTCCCGTTTACCAAAGGAAACCATCGCCTCTGGCAGGCCCTTGTCGATGTCGGAGCTGACAATGCGTCCGCCGGGGCCCGATCCTTTGATGGTCGAGAGGTCGATCCCCTTCTCGCGGGCCAATTTTTTTGACAGTGGTGAGGCGGCGACGGTGCCCGCAGCAGTTTCCTCAAAGCGATATTCAGCAAGAGGAGGCTCGGGAGCAAAAGAAGGCTGCTGGAAGGAAGCTGTGGTAGGAACTTGAGTAGTTGTGGAAGCTGCTGGGGTGGGGGCCATTTTTTCCTCCTCTTTTTTAATAGGTTCGGGTGCAATCCCTTCGGGTTTATAGCCTTCAATGCTCTCTTTTGCCTGCTCGGTGAAGATGGCAAGCGCTTCTCCGACACGTGCACTTTTGCCCTCCGGAAGGAGAATTTTGCGCAGATATCCCTCATCTAAGGCATTATGTTCAACGGTTGCTTTATCAGTGGCAATTTCTAAGAGGAGCTCTCCGGTTTTGACAAAAGAGCCCTCCTTGACTCTCCATTTGACAATGGTCCCTTCCTCCATCGTGGGCGAAAGCTTTGGCATGGTGACAGTAAAAGGCATAATCCACTTTTTATTTTAAGGTTCTTTCAATGGCTTCTAAAATCCGCTCTTTAGTCGGCATCGTTTCCCTCTCGAGCACCTTGGAGTAGGGCATGGGTGTTTCTCTTTGGCATACGCGGGCAATAGGAGCATCGAGAAAATCAAAGCAGTGCTCCATGATTTCAAACCCTATCTCCGCGCAGATGCCACTAAAAAGATGGCCCTCCTCTACAAGTACACAGCGATGGGTTTTGCGCACTGATTGGGCGATCAGGGCGATATCGAGCGGCTTGATGGTGCGAAGATCGATGAGCTCAATTTGAATGCCTTTTTTGGCACACTCTGCTGCCGCTTCTTTGCACAGATTGATCATCCGGCTATAGGAGATGAGCGTCAGGGCCTTACCTTCTTGTACAAGGCGTGCTTTCCCAATTGGAACGAGGTATTCCTCTTTAGGGATCTCCATCTTCTCCCCATAGGAGAGCTCATTTTCTAAAAAGAGAACGGGGTTGTTACAGCGAATGGCTGCTTTGAGAAGTCCCTTGGCATCGTAAGCATTGCTCGCAGAGATGACAATGAGTCCCGGGAGATTGCCGTAAAGAGCCTCTACGCAGTGCGAGTGCTGCGAAGAGACCTGCGCTGCAGCTCCATTGGGCCCGCGAAAGACAATGGGCACCGAAAAGCGATTGCCCGACATATAGTGCATCTTGATGGCATTCGAGATGATCTGGTCGCAGCCCACAAAGGAAAAATTAAAACTCATGAACTCGACAACGGGCTTTAGCCCGCAGAGAGCTGCACCAACGGCAAGACCTACAAAGCCAAGTTCTGAAATGGGAGTGTCGACAACCCGCGCAGGACCCCACTTGTCCAGCATCCCCTTAGTCACTTTGTAGGCACCGTTATACTCGGCCACCTCCTCGCCTAAAATGAAGACGCGAGCATCATGACTCATCTCCTCATCAAGGGCCTGGCGAATTGCCTCACGGATTTCAACTAGCTGTTTATACACAAACTACTCCAAAAATTGGTTTCTGCCGGCGTTGGCAGCCACGGAATTTTAGCCCGCCTGCATCGCTTAGGCTTATTCAAGTTGAGCTGCTCTAGCGCCGCTTCGCTAGGGCTTAAATTCCGGGCGCCTCCTTGGCATATTCCCAATTTTTGAAGTAGTTTGTGTATATTCATGGTAGCCACGGGCTTGGTGCAAAGACATCTTCTTCCAAATGGATCGGGTCGGGCCAAGGGCTCTCATCGGCATATTTCATTGCCGCAAGAGCGATCTCTTTCTGCTCTTTATCGTACTGCTTATAGAGCGTCTCATCGATGAACTTATGCTCATACAACAGATGCAAAAATAAAGCGATCGGATCTTTCTCCATGCATTTACTGAGCTCTTCTTTAGAGCGGTAAAGCGCCGGGTCAGAAATCGAATGGCCGCGGAACCGCTCAGTGATGGCTTCAACCAAAACAGGCTCGCTTGTCGCCTGCACATTTTTGTAGATCTGGGCAAATCCATCATAGCAGTTTAAAAGATCCATTCCATTCAAGGTATAGCTCTTCATTCCGTAGCTAGGGGCTTTTACCTCAGCGATCTTCTCGACAGAAACGGCTCTTTTTACCCCAGTTCCCATTCCCCACTGGTTATTTTCAATGACGTAGATGCAGGGCAACTTCCAAAGCGACGCTAGGTTTAAAGATTCGTGAAAAGAGCCTTGTGCTACCGCCCCATCTCCGAGAAAGCAGATGGCAACCTGTTCATCGCGTCTGGGAGAAATTCCCGAAACTTTCTTTCGATAGTCGATGGCAAAAGCAGCTCCTGTGGCAATGGGAATCTGTCCTCCCACAATGCCAAAACCCCCCAGCAGCTGAGAGGTAAAAAAATGCATGGAGCCCCCTCTGCCAAGAGCATTGCCAGTGGCTCGTCCATAGAGCTCTGCCATCAGCTCATTTGGCGTTGCCCCCAGAAGAAGGGCAAGCGCATGGCAACGGTAGGAGGTGATCCACCACTGGTTTGTGCCCATTACAGCAACCGCCGCTGTCTGGATAGCCTCCTGCCCCATGTAGGAGTGAAAAAAACCTCCCACCTTGCCCTGCAAGTAGCCGCTTTCTGCACGCACCTCAAAATTGCGGATGAGCAGCATCTGCTTCAAAAGCTCAAGAAGTTTTTCCCTGCCCAAAGCTACGATGAGCTTTTTAGGGTCGTGCTGAAAAAATTTATACGCCGGCATACCTCAAGCCTACCCGATCTCACAGGTCATTCGCAACTTTTTTCACACTAAGGAAAGCCGGGCCGCTGGGCGGTATGTGCATTTGGAATGATATTTGGGTTATTCGTGACGGGGATACCGCGCAGGTCATCGCCGGAATGTGCCTGGTAGCAACCAAAATTTAAAGCTGCAGCCAAAAGACAAAAGAGTAAAACTCTCATTTTTTTCCTTTTTTAGGGTAATAGGCTAAATATTCTTGGTAGGGGCGTGATTCGTAGAGCTTCATGTGAGCAAAGCGATCGAGGTATTTGCCGGCAATTTCTAAGCTGCCAATTGCCACTGCATTTTCTCGATGAGAGGTGGTCGATGCATAGGTAAAATTCAGCGAACCTGTCCAGACAAGATGGCGGCCAAAGATGCAAAATTTATCATGCATGAGCGGATGACCCCCTTTCCTTGCCCCTTGCGTGCGACTGAGCTTATGATCCCAGACAAAGAGAGGCACTTTCCCCTTCAAAAGAGCGTTAATCGAGGCATGTCTTTTCACAGAAAAGGGGTCAATGAGTACCTCGACCTCGACTCCCCGCTCTTTTGCTCTGACTAAGGCAGTTGCAATTTCCCTATGCGTGATCGAGTAGATCGCCATCTTAATGCTGCTCTTCTCATGATCAATGTATTCCATGAGACGAGTAGCCAGTTGATCGGTCTCGGAAAAATAGGCCTCGCAACTTGCAGGAGCTCCAGGCATATGCAATGGGGCAAGAAGCATAATAAGGGGAAGAAAGAGTCTCATGAGGAAATAGTGTAGCAATTTAAGCCGATTTTTGCAATTTTTGAGCTTGAACCTAGAACATTTTAACTAAAGTCCAGTGATAACCCAACTTGCTACCTATCCTCCTTAGCCGCGTAGCGAGAGGGGTAATATGCAAGATTCGTGAGGAAACCAAGGTTTGTTAACCTTGGCGACGAACGAAGCGCAGCAAATTATCCGTCGCAGCTCGCGGATAAGGAGGATAGGTAGCAAGTTGGGTTGATAGGCAAATAACTTTCCGAATATCGTGCCTGTGCCCGTGTGCGTGCCCGTGCCCGAAGAAGCCTCTTGCAACTCATAGATAATTCGGGCACGGGCACGCACACGGACACAGGCACGAATAACCCGAACTTGAACCTATGGTTACAAAGAGCACAAAATCAAAAATCATCTTCTATGATACAGAAACGACCGGAACGCGGTTTGACAAGGACCGCGTCATCGAGCTTGCCGGATTTGACCCGATCGAAAAACGCACTTTCATTGAGCTGATTCACCCCGGATGCCCTATCCCTCCGGAAGCCTCTGCCATTCACCGCATCACCGACGAGATGGTGCGCGATGCTGCCCCCTTTGAAGAGGTAGGAAAGGCCTTTGCCGCTTTTTGCACCCCTGATGCTATTCTCATTGCGCATAACAACGACAGCTTCGACAAGCTATTTATCGAGGCAGAGTTTAAGCAGAGCAAACTTGCCCTTCCTCCTTGGCGTTATTTTGACACGCTCAAATGGGCGCGCAAATATCGTCCCGACCTGCCTCGCCACTCGCTCCAGCATCTGCGCGAGGCGTATGGCATTGCTGCAAACAATGCGCATCGCGCACTCGACGATGTGATGGTGCTCTATGAAGTTTTTTGCCATATGACCGATGATTTAGACATCGAAACGGTGATGAAACTCCTCGAAAAAACAGAAAAGATGACGCGCATGCCCTTTGGCAAACATCAGGGCAAACCGATTTCTCAGGTCCCTAAAGACTACGTCCGCTGGCTGAAGGAAAATGGCGCGCTCGACAAGCCGCAGAACCGAGAGCTATGCGAGGCTTTTGAGCAAAGCGGATTACTCAGCTAAGGAGATCGCTGGATCGAGTGAGCCTCTTCCACAATAAAGGGCTTCCCACATCTTGCGGAAAGGTATGCAGCTAGCAAGCAGCTCCTCCCTTGTCCCCTCTGCTAGTTTTTCTCCCCTCTCGAGATAGATGATCTTATCGGCATGTTCAATGGTCGCAAGGCGATGGGCGATGATGATCTGAGTTACCTCGCCATGTAGCTCTTTAATCGCCGCTTTGATCCGGTTTTCACTGAGCGCATCGAGAGCAGAGGTCGCCTCATCGAGAATAAGAATCGGCGCCCTCTTCACAAGTGCACGCGCAATGGCAAGCCTTTGCTGCTGGCCCCCGGAGAAGTTCTTCCCCGTTTCTGCCAGCATACTGTTGTATTTCCCGGGAAGTTTCAAAATAAACTCATCGGCATGAGCGCGCTCGGCAGCTCTCTCAATCTCTGGAAGAGGGAAATCCCTTCCAAACGCGATATTAGCCGCAATCGTGTCATAAAAGAGAAAAGGCTTTTGAGAGACAAAAGCGATATTTTCGCGCAGCGACCTTTGAGTATAGGCATCGAGCGTTTTGCCATCTAAACGAATTTCCCCCTTTTGCACTTCATAAAGACGCGGAAGTAGCTGCACAATAGTCGATTTTCCAGCCCCTGTAGGTCCCACAATGGCAACGGTTTCTCCTTTATTCACAGTAAAGGAGACATCTCTGAGTACCCATTCGCCTTGATAGGTAAACCAGACATGGTCAAATTCGATGCTCTCTTTAAACCCTTTGAGCTCTAAAGCTCCCTCTTTATCTTCAATGAGGGGCTTTAAATTGAGTACCTCAAGCATCCGCTCAGCTGCCACCACCCCCCTCTGGACATTGGCATTTTCCTCAGCAAATTTCTTCACCGGTTCATACGCGAGGTGGAGAAGCCCGCAAAAGACAATGAGCTGAGCAATCGGCATGCCGAGGGTATAGACGCCAAAGATCACAACAATGGCAAGACAAAGAGTTGTAATCGCATGGAGAATCGGGCGCGTGAGCAGTCCATACTTGGCTGTTTTGCTCTCCAAGACCGCCATCCGATCGTTTTGCTCTTTGTATTTTTTTAAAGAGAAAAGCTCCATAGCAAAGATCTTCACTGTCTGGATCCCCGAGAGAAAATCAATCAGCACAGAGGCAAAGCGCTCTTGGTTGCTGAGTAATTGCTTGGTCACACGCTTGACTCGCCTTGCTAAAAAAACAATGGGGATGATGATTAGAGGCACACCAAAAAAGATGACAATCGAGAGTTTCCACGAAAGGAAAAAACAGGCCGATAGAGAGGCGACAATCGTAAAGGGAGATTGCAGGTAGTTGATCAAGCAAGAATTGATCGAAAGAGAAATCTGCGAGGCATCCCCAACGACCCTTGAAGAGAGAGCTCCAATGTTGTACTGCTGGTAAAAGCTCATCGGAAGCCCTTGAATATGCTCAAAATAGTGCTCGCGAAGATCGCGGCTGATGCGAATGGAAAGGATTTGCGTCGTATAGCGGCTTGCAAAAAGCCAAATCGCTTTGAAAAAGGCAACTCCAATTAAAACAAGGATCAGGATCGTTAAGTTGCTGTTTAACGGATATTTTTCCTTGGCTTTTTGCATCAGCCATTTGAGCGGATTGAGCTCATGCTTTTTTGTCGTGAGATAGACAATGGCATCTTGCTTGGAAATGGCGTTTTTCCCTTCCGTATCGATCTGCGACCATTTGCCCTGTACCTCTTCTAAAGTGATCTGATTTTTCCCCTCTTCATTGGAAAAAAGAGCAAAAAAATCGGCTCCTGTATCGGACATGAGCCCCAGGCAAAACATCTCCATCTGAGAAGCAAATGTAAGGGCAAAAAGAGTTAGAGGGGTAATAATGAGCAGGGAGAGGTGCTTGCGATTGCGCAGCACCAGCCGAAATAACATTTTCATCTAGATGTCCAGTATAGCTGGATACCCTAATTATACCC
>JABDDY010000019.1 GCA_013287365.1 Chlamydiota bacterium | reverse complement strand
GCAAAATAGCGACGATGAGTCCCATGAGCAGATGGGGCGCTGTAAACCAGGGGCCAGCTGGCTGGTTAGGGGGGCCAAAGCGAAAGCCCGGGGGCCAGAAAATAAAGGAGGGAGCCCCTCGTAAATTACCCTCTGGAACAAACCCAAAATCTCGGCTGTCAGAGCTCATGGCAAAATTATCGCCGAGTACGAGATACCGATTTTCAGGAATCAAAAGACCATAGTCTGCAATCGTCTGAAGAGAGGGAGCCTCTGGGTCCACAAATGGTGTATAGGGGTTTTTCACCGTTGCTGTGCGCTTTTTTTCCTCCTCTTGCTCAAGGAAAGAGGTCAAGAGAGGTTGCCCTTTTTCGAGAAGAGGGGTTCCCATGACATGGAGGTCTCCGTCGCGAAAATAGGCAAAGCGCTCTGTCCCCGGTCCATCAACGCCTGTATCTGCTCCCGCTCGAATATCAAAGTGAATGCCTAGGTTAAAGAGCAGCTGCAAATTTTCTACCGAAAACTGCATGAGAGGATGGGTCTGTGGCAGTTTTACAGCCACCCCACTCCATTTGATCTGGTAGCCGATCCCGTTGTACAACTCATAGGTTCCATCGGGCACTCCCTTCATCTTGGGTAAAAAATGGGTATTGGAGGCTTTTTCTCCCCGTGCGTAGCGAGTGGCAAACCCATTTTTTACCACAAATCGGGCCGTATAGAGATTGCGAAAAAGCCTCTTTAACTGCTCTTCTCCAAGTGGGATATAGGAGCGACTGAGCTCAAGACAAGGCCTGAGCCGTCCCCACTGATCTCTTGCAAGCTTAATCGCATGCAAGCTCGGGCTGTGGCACAGCTCCAAATAAAGAAGTCCCTCGCTGCCTGTCCAATCTAATTTCTTGAGCGTATTTTTGATCTCTTGTGCGGTAAACAGGCGTGCCTTTGCATAATTTTTCATCCCCCACAAGTCCCCATATTCCTTGATGGGAGGCAGACTAGAGCTTCGAATCAATCGTAAATTGAGCATTTCTCCTTGCGTACGGTAATCGCTGACTGTCGAAAGGAGCGCAATCGGTTCATTCATCTGGTATAAGATCGCATTGCGAAAGGCCTCTCCTTGTAAAGAGCGGTAAGGTTCTGAGGTCTTGACCGTCCCCTCAAAGCGGATGAAGGGAATGTGATCAATTGAAGCTAAAGAATCTAGCTGCAACTGTTTTGAAATGTCCTTGCCCTCGCGATCGATCCCATAAATCTTTCCTCCGTAGAAATAGAGCGTATCGCCCGGCTTGCCAATGAGGCGCTTGACAAACTGCTTTTTCCCAGGGAACAGGTAAAAATAGAGCGTGTCTGCATCGCGCACGTCCATATTCTCGACTGTAAAGACAACAACACCTGACCGCTCCACAAGACTGGGATCAAAGAGAAGATGTTTAGGAGAGAATGGCGCATTGATGCCAAAACGGGTTTTAGAAACAATGAGTCGATCCTGCTCTTTAAAGGTGGGTCGCATGGAGCCTGTGGGAATCTCATAGAGCTCAAACCAGAGTTGTCGAATGAGGAGAGCAAAAAACAGGGCAAAGCAGACGGCCAGGACAAGATCGCGAGCCTGTTCAAAGACACTTTTTTTGAGAGAGGTCACTTTGCGCGCCTCTTTTTCAAGCTCCTCGGCTCGCTCTCCATCGCGATCGAGAATCGCTTTTTCCAGATCGCGAAGCTGCGTCTGCACCTCCGTAAGTTCAGCAGGAAAGAGCCTCTTTTTCTTTCTCAAATAGAGGCCATAGAGATGAAGGAGCGTTTTTTTGGCTCTGCGCAGGCGAAGCATATTCTTCAAATCTAAAACCTCTAAAGCTAAGGCCCGAGGTTACGGATTTTAGGCGAATTTGGCAAGGGGGGAGGGACTGTTTTTTTCATGCATGTGACAGTAATTCCCCTTAAAAGTTTTTTCGCAGAGGAGTAAACTCGTTTTCAGATAATCTTTTCGCAAAGAGGAGGAAAAGATATGGGAATTCATGCGATTGAGAAGAAGCACCTCTCCGCTAAAGGGCTTTTACAAAAAGTGCGCCATGTGTTCGAAAAAGTTCCTGAGCCGTCCAGAGACCTAAGAGGTTTAAAATCAGGCATTTCTCTAACAGATTGCCTAATGTCAGCGCTTGCCATCTTCGGGCTTAAGTTCCCTTCTCTTCTTCAGTTCGATCATGAACAAGAAGAAAAGACTACACGGCACAACTTAAAAAACCTTTACGGTGTCGAAGTCGCTCCTTCTGACTCCTACATGCGAGAACGTTTAGATAAGGTCGATCCCTATCATTTACGCTCCGCTTTTACTGAGGTCTTTGCCACTTTACAAAGAGGCAAAGTTTTAGAATCGTATCGCTTCTTAGACAATTACCTGCTGGTTCCTTGTGATGGAACTGGAGTCTTTTCTTCCCCTAAGATCCATTGCGAGAACTGCTGCCAAAAACATCACAAAGATGGCACTACAACTTATTACCACCAACTGCTAGCAGGCGTAGTAGTTCATCCCGACCATGCAGAAGTTTTTCCCTTTTGCCCAGAACCTATTTTCAAAGCCGACGGAGCTATTAAAAATGACTGCGAACGGAATGCCATGGCCCGATTCCTCGATCACTTTAAGCGAGAGCATCCTCATCTTAGTGTTATCTTTACCTACGATGCTTTAAGTGCGAACGGTCCTTGTATTCAACGGATCCAAGAAAGTGGAGCTCATTTTATCATCGGGGTAAAACCCGATGGAAACAAAATTTTATTTGAGTGGCTTAAAGGAATCAAGCTCGAGCAGAAGGAGGTCGAGACTAAAGAAGGAGCTATACAACTGAGATTTTACAACGGAGTTCCTTTAAATGATGCACATACTGAAATAGAGGTTAATTATTTTGAATGCACGATTAAGAGTAAAAAAGGGAAAGTGATGCACTTTAGCTGGATCACAGATCTGGAGATCTCCCTAAATAACGTGCATGAGCTCTCAAGAGGAGGAAGGGCAAGATGGCGTATTGAAAATGAAACATTTAACACCCTCAAGAACCAAGGATATCACTTCGAACATAATTACGGGCATGGCTACAAACATCTAAGCCACGTTTTTGGACTTTTGATGTTTTTAGCCTTTTTTATAGATCAGGCCCAGCAAAGATGCTGCGCCTTGTTCCAAGCAGCTTTAAAGAGAGCTAAAACTAAAAAGCGTCTATGGAGAAAGCTGCTTAGTTTATTTACCGATTTTTACATTGAGTCGTGGGAAGATATCTGGAAATGGATCGCGGGAGGACACGGAGCGAAACTTATATTAGACAGCTCGTAGGGAAAAAGTTCGAAAGTGATGTTGTGAGAGTAAGAGGGTGAGAGCAAAACTAAGAGCAAGAAAAACTCGAGCAAATAAGCCGGACCGGAAGGGTTTTGCCGAAAAACCGGGAGGGTATTTTTAAAAGAGAAAATTGGCTAGAAGATTTTTTTCACGGGAGCTGCTGTTTTTAACCCAAGAAGCTTGACAGAAAGGGTCAATCCCCCCTACCCTTTCTCCTCATGAAAGATCTCGCCGAGAATAATCTCATACGCTTTAAGAACATCACAAAGAAAAAAGAGGCGCTTTTTGCCAATTTCAGAGTCAAGGGACTGCGAGCTGGGGTCACCTTCTCCGCCTCCATCTCTGTCGATATTTCCGCTGCGGAAGTGGATCTGGCCGATCCCCTCGAAAAAATCATCGAGGAGTGCGCCCGCATCGGCATGAAGGAATTTAAAAAAGCAGAGTTCCAGTTCGAGGGCATTAGCAATTTATAACCGTATCTGGGTGTAGCGCAGCTTGGCTAGCGCACAAGCATGGGGTGCTTGGGGTCGGAGGTTCAAATCCTCTCACCCAGATTTTTTAAAAACCCCTAAAGTTTCTACATGATCTGTTCCTGGAAAAAGCAGGTACCGCTTTCTTGAAGAAAGCTCCCAGCCGGCGCTGCAAAGCTTGCCGGCATCTCTTAGAAAACTCTCTTCTGCGCAGCTGATGTAGATAATCTGGCAAAGAGTTTTTGCCTCTAGGATATTTTGCATAAGACCCGCCTCAATTCCTCTGCGAGGAGGATCTACAATGAGCACTTCACAAGTTTGTAGAAGATCGACAAAATCTTTTGCTTCTCCTCTGTAGTATTCTACATTTAAATCTTTGGGAAGTTTGGCTCTGCTTTTTTCAAAGCAGATCTGGCAAATGGGATTGCTTTCAACAAGGGTCAGGGAGCTACAGATTTTTGCAAGAGCAAGCCCAATGGTTCCAACCCCCGCATACAGCTCGAGAGTTTTTTTCTGCGGAAGAATCTGCAGCGCTATTTCTTCAAGAATCTGCTCAAAGAGAAGGGGATTGGACTGAGAAAAACAGCCGGGATGAAGACAAAGCCAGGTGGAAAGCAGCTCTTCCCAAAGCTCCTCCTTGCCCCACACCAAAGTCCATTTTTTACCAAAAATCGTGTTTGTCGAGCCCTCTTGTACATTGAGCCAGACCGAATGCCAAAGAGGATCTTTCTTTAGAAACTCAGCAAGTGGCCATAAAGCCTTCTCGGCTAAAAGGCCATTTGCAACTAAGGTGAGTGAGACAAGGTTTGTAGAGCGCTCGAGCATCAGCTGCACATAGCGCAAGTGACCATTAAGAGTTTTTTCGTCGTAGGGAATTGTTTTAAAGAAAACAAGAGCGTTTCTTAACAGGTCAAGAGCCTCATTTAGCCGATCGTGGTGGTCCGGGGAGGAGAGTAGATCCTCAACCTCGTGTGTTCCCGGTTTAAAAAGGCCAATTAAAGGGTTTTCTGCCACCCCTCGCACGGCAAGTTTTGTGCGCGTTCGAAAGCCGGTTAACGATCCTTAAACCAGCGGTGCAAAAGATGTCAGTAGACTGTTCATAACCTCTGTCATACCTTGTTCAAAACTCCACCTATCTTCAACTCCTCAATAGTTATCGACAACAAGTCGACACCGCCCTCTTCTATGAAAAAACCCGTTATGGACAGCTTCCACACCACTAGAAGAAGAAGAGAATATCATATTTATACTCTCTTCTAAAGAGCTTTCGAGCCCAGGAACCTATCCGCAAATTCGAAGGTGTTGATTTTTGAAGGATTTTTTTGTCACTTTTAAAGCCGCTTCGCAGGACATACTTAGATAAGTAGACCAAGAAGCGGCTTTAAAAATGGCGAAAAAAGACTCGAAAAAGAGCCCCTTCCAATTTGCGGATAGGTTCAGGCAGCACTCTAAAATTTTTCTCCCCTAATATCAATTAAGAGTTTAGTCTTAGGAAACGATGTTCGCAGAGCTTAACTACACTTCTTTTTTTGATTTAGTGGATTTTCCTTGGAAGGAGCTCTTTGAGGGAACAATCTATCCTTGGGAGGCTCTTTCTCGTTTGGATGAGTTCTTTTCAAATTTGCGTGGAAAAATTGAGAGTAAAATCCCCCAGGGGGTTTATCTTCAAGGGGAAGAAAAAATTTTTATCCAAAGCGGAACTGTCGTTGAACCTGGTGTGACGATTCACGGTCCCTGTGCCCTTTCAGCCCACTGCCAGATCAGGCAGGGGGCCTATCTTCGTGGGGGGGTTGTGGCGGGACCTGGAAGTGTGATTGGTCATGCTACAGAGGTCAAGCATTCGATTTTTCTAACAAGCGCTCACGCTGCCCACTTTAATTATGTGGGCGACTCGATCATTGGTCGTGCAGCCAATCTCGGAGCTGGGGCAAAGTGCGCCAATTTGCGTCTGGATCAAAAGGAAATCTCGGTCCATTTTGCGAAGAAGAAAATCCCAACGGGGAGAAAAAAGCTCGGTGCGATCATTGGGGATGAGGCCCAAATTGGGTGCAATTCGGTGCTCAATCCGGGAACTTTGATTGGGAAAGGAGCGATCTGTTATCCCTGTCTCAATATCGGTGGGGTAATTGCCCCTTTCAATCAGGTGAAAAAATGACTACACAAGTTCTTGCTAAGTCTTCTTTCTTTTTCTTGCGCGATCGCATCGAACAAGATATTGCACGCAGCATTGTCGATTTTGGTCCTAAAACAAAACTCAGAGATGCTTGCGAATATGCACTTCTCAGTGGTGGCAAGCGCCTGCGTCCGATCATTGTGATGCTGATGGCAGAAGCTTTGGATCGCGAGTTGCCAGCTCACCCCTCTGCTCTTGCCATTGAGTTTTTTCACACTGCCTCTCTTATCGCTGATGATCTTCCCTGTATGGATAATGATGATGAAAGAAGAAGTAAACCAGCTTTACATAAGGTGTATGGCGAGTCAATTGCACTGCTGGCTAGTTACGCTTTAATCTGCGCTGGCTTTAGAAAGATCTACGAGAACGCGGAGCTGATGAAGGAGGGAAAGATTCCTTATAACCAGCGCGCAGATCTTGTTTGCACGGTAGCTTTAGAATCGGCCACCTCTTGTGCGGGGATTTTGGGAGCCACGGGAGGGCAATTTCTCGATCTTTTTCCTCCTCCTCTTAATCTCGAAACGCTTCGCGAGGTCATTTACAAAAAGACCGTGACTCTCTTTGAGGGCTCTTTTGTTTTGGGTTGGCTCTTTGGAGGGGGAGATCTCTCAGGGCTCGATAAGATCAAAAAGGTCGCTTACCATCTCGGCATGGCGTTTCAAATTGCCGATGATATTAGCGACACCTGTCAAGATGATCAGAGTAGGCGAGAGTTAAATAGCGTGAAGGTTCTAGGAAAAGAGCGCTCCGTTGCTCTCTTTCACCACGAAATGGAACAATTTAGACATTCCATGTCTTCGCTTGGACTTTTAACCCCCTCTTTTGAAAAGATGGGGGAGCTGCTGGCCAAGCAGGTCCAGAATGATCTGTATTAATGCAATAATTGGTATAACTCTGTTGCCTAACCTGGAAGTTTATAAGCCCAGTTAAAACTCTGCGAGCTCCGTGCTCTCTGTGGTGGTTTTTGTTTTTTACCACAGAGAGCGCAGAGCTCACAGAGAAAATTGGTTAGAGAAGATTTATTAACCCCCAGCTACTGCATCAGCCTGTTTTCTAGCTGGAATCGTTTTTTGCGCGAGGATCTGCTTCTCGATTTCAGCTGCAAGATCGATCTGGTTTCTTAGCTCTTCACGAGCTGTTTCTCGCCCCTGTCCAAGCCGGATGTTTTTGTAGCTAAGCCATGTTCCTTTCTTTTCAATGATGCCAAGGTCCACCCCGACATCGAGAAGAGAACCAAGGCGAGAGATTCCCTCGTTGAAGAGAATGTCAAACTCTGCCACTTGAAAAGGAGGAGCGAGCTTGTTTTTCACAACCTTTACTTTTACACGGTTGCCGATTTCTGTATTGTCGGGTCCCTTAATCCCCCCGATGCGGCGGATGTCCATGCGAATGGAGGAGTAGAATTTGAGCGCCTTGCCCCCTGTTGTGGTTTCGGGGTTGCCAAACATGACTCCAATTTTTTCCCGCATCTGGTTGATGAAGACCGCACAGGTGTTGCTTTTGGCAAGGGTAGAGGTCAGCTTGCGAAGGGCTTGGGACATCATGCGCGCTTGCAGACCCATGAAAGAATCCCCAATTTCTCCCTCGAGTTCACTTCTCGGCACAAGGGCGGCCACTGAGTCAATCACAATCACATCGACCGCGTTGGAGCGCGCGAGTGCTTCGGCGATATTGAGCGCGTCCTCTCCGCAGTCGGGCTGAGAGATCATGAGTTCTTCGATATTGACCCCGATTTTGGCTGCATAGGCAGGGTCAAGGGCATGTTCAGCATCGATATAGGCGGCGATTCCCCCCGCCTTTTGGGCATTTGCAACGATATGGGTGGCAAGAGTCGATTTACCAGAAGATTCAGGCCCATAGATCTCGACGATGCGCCCGCGTGGAACACCTCCAATACCAAGAGCAATATCAAGGGCAATCGAGCCAGTTGAGATGACGCCCACTTCACGAGTGGCCTGATGCTTCCCCATGGTCATGATGGAGCCCTCTCCATACTGTTTCTCGATGTGAGCGACAGCAAGCTCTAGTGCTTTTTTCTTTCCTTCATTAGACACAGGGGAGTCCTCCTTCCTTGATTTAATCATTCTTGCACAAAGAGCTTATCGTCAATAGGAAAAAAAGAGTTTTATACCAATTATCGAAAATCACTTCGAATTTCAGCTGCGTCAAAGCTGCCGGGACTCGACGATCGTAAGTTGGGTTGTATTGCCTTAATACTACCCAGCTTACGATCGTCGAATCGCGGCGCTTTCACGCGCTCAAATTCGAATTTATTTTCGATAATTGGTATTAGATGTATAGAACCTAAATATGGTCATCCTAGCAGGAGATATTGGCGGAACCAAGGTCCGCCTCGCCCTATTTAAAGAGGGAGAGCGAAATTGGTTTTTAAGCGAAAAATTTCCGAGCTCTCACTACCAGAGTTTAGAAGAAATTGTGGCAAATTTTCTCTCCAAGCATCAGCAGAAGGTGAAAAGGGCCTGTTTTGGCGTTGCTGGGCCCGTGCAGCATGGGCGGTGTGTGGCGACAAACCTTCCTTGGGTGATTGAGTCGACGCTCCTTGCAAAGGTCATCGGAATCAAAGAGGTTTCTCTTCTCAATGATTTAGAAGCCAATGCTTATGGCATTAGCTGCTTGCGCAAAGAGGAGCTTCTCGTCGTGAATCCAGGAGAAAAAAACGAGGGAAATGCGGCGCTCCTTTCGGCGGGAACCGGTCTTGGGCAAGCAGGGCTTTACTGGGATGGCAAACGGCATAGACCCTTTGCTTGTGAAGGGGGACACACAAGTTATGCCCCTGAAAATGAAATGGAGCTGGAGCTTTGGCGCTTTTTATCGCAGAAGTTTGGCCATGTTTCTTATGAGAGGATTCTCTCCGGTCCTGGGCTTGTCTCCCTTTACCAATTTTTAGTGGAGAAAAAGGGAGAAAAAGAGAGCAAAGAGATCTACAAGGCACAAGATCCTGCAAAAGAAATTTCTCGGCTAGGGATGGAGGGAAGCTGTCCTACCTGTGGAAGAGTTCTGAGTCTATTTGTCGACATTTATGGCAGCGAATCGGGGAATCTCTGTTTAAAAATGCTAGCTGTTGGGGGTCTTTACTTAGGAGGGGGAATTGCTCCTAAACTCTCTTCTCTTTTTCTTTCGGGAAGATTTTTAGAGCGAATGACTTCTAAGGGGCGCTTTGCCTCCCTTCTTTCAAAAATTCCCGTCCATCTAATACTCAATGAAAATGCTGCTCTGCTAGGAGCTGCGCATTATGTCTGTTGAACAGAGCAGGTTACAAGAGGGCAGCTCCCAAAAGGTGCCTCCTTGGATGAAATGGGGGCCCTATGTCTCAGAAAGGGCTTGGGGAACCGTTCGAGAAGATTACAGCGCAAATGGAGATGCCTGGAGTTACTTCCCTTACGATCTTGCCTATTCTAAGGCTTATCGGTGGGGAGAAGATGGGATTGCCGGTTTTTGCGATCGCTACCAAATTCTTGTTCTAGCGCCTGTTTTTTGGAATGGAAAAGATCCGATGCTCAAAGAGAGACTCTTTGGCCTCTCTTCCCATGAAGGCAATCATGGCGAAGATGTGAAAGAGGTCTATTTTCATCTCGATGCAACACCCTCGCATTCCTACTTAAAGTACCTCTATAAATATCCGCAGGCTCCTTTTCCTTATGAGCTACTTCGAGAGAAAAACCGTGGGCGCAGTCGCGAAGATCCCGAATATGAGCTAATCGATACGGGGATCTTTGCAGAAAATCGCTATTTCGATCTGTTCATTGAGTATGCTAAGGCAGACTCAGAAGATCTCTGTATCAAAGTGACAATCTGCAATCGAGCAAAAGAGCCCGCTCCTTTCCATTTGCTCATGCAGCTCTGGTTTCGCAACCAGTGGTCGTGGAGTGGAGAGGTCGCAGGAAAGCCCTGGATTGTAGAGGGGCCCTCTCGCGACTGCCTGCTGGCCGATGATCGGGGCATGAATCCTCTTTCCAATCTGGATTTTGAGTATCGCCTTGGAGCGCGCTATCTATATGGCCCCTCTGGAAGTGAGCGGCTTTTCACGGAAAATGAGACAGGCCTTAAGGAGGCCTTTCACCATACAATCATTGGAAAAGAGACTAAAGTGGGTGCCACCCAAGGAACAAAAGGTGGTTTGCATTATTTTCTCCCCGAAGTGCCAGCTCTTGGGTCGACTACGCTCCTCTTTCGCTTTTGTCCATGTGAAAAGAAAGACCCTCTGCAAGATGTTGAAGCAATCATTGCAAAAAGGAAGCAAGAGGCCGATGAGTTTTATGATAAGAGCGTGCATCCCCCTCACATGAGTGAGGAGGAAAAGCAGATTCAAAGACAGGCCTTAGCAGGGCTTGTCTGGAATAAACAGATCTATCTCTATGATGTGGATAAGTGGCTCGATGGAGATAACGCTGCGGCTCCCCCTCCTAAAGAGCGCAAAGAGATCCGCAATGTCCACTGGCGCCATCTCAATTCGATGCGCATTCTTCTGATGCCAGATAAATGGGAGTATCCCTGGTTTGCCGCCTGGGATCACGCTTTTCATTGCATTGCCTATAGTCTTCTCGACAAAGAGTTTGCCAAGGAGCAGCTCTGGCTCTTGCTCTTCGATCAGTTTCAACATCCCAATGGAGAAATCCCCGCTTATGAATGGGAGTTTTCCGATCTCAATCCTCCTGTACAGGGTTGGGCCGCTTTCCGTCTTTACGAGCTCGATGGAAAGAAGGACAGGGCGTTTTTAGAGCGCTGCTTCCACAAGCTACTCATCAATTTTGCCTGGTGGGTCAACCGAGTCGATGTCGAGGGAAATAACATTTTTGAGGGAGGGTTTCTCGGCTTTGATAATATTGCCGTCATCGATCGCTCCGAGCAGCTACCAGGCGGGGCGGTTCTCAATCAATCCGATGGGACAGGGTGGATGGCGATGTTTTCGCTCAATCTGATGCGGATAGCCCTTGAACTGAGTCTTGAAAACCGTGTCTATGAATCGCTCGCAACAAAATTCTTTCAGCACTATGTCTATATCGCAAACGGCATGAAAAAAAGACGAGGAGAGTATCCCTGCAAGCTCTGGAACGATCAAGATCGATTTTTTTACGACGTGCTCTTTTATCCAGATGGAAGGTGTTCTAAGTTTCGCATCCGCTCTCTTGTCGGGCTTATCCCTCTTTTTGTCCTCGAGACTCTCCATGAGGAGGAGATCAGGAAATTCCCCGAGTTTTACGCCAATTTTCATTGGTTCTTAAACAATCGCAAAGACCTTGTCAGCTCGTGCGTCATTCCCGCTTCAAAAGAGGGTAAGCGCCATTTTATTTTAGCTCCCATGAACGAGGAGCAGCTCGAAAGCGTGCTGCGCTATGTCTGGGATCCTGCAGAGTTTCGCGCAGAATATGGGCTTCGAAGCATGTCGAGGGTGCACGAGAAAAATCCCTTTGTCTTCGAGGGGAAACAGGTGGGGTATGAACCATCAGAATCGCGCCATGCCATTAAAGGTGGCAACTCGAACTGGCGAGGCCCTGTCTGGATTCCGATCACCTTTTTGCTTGTAGAATCTCTGCTCAAACTCTCAGAGGCTTTCGATCAGATGATTGTCAAAGCAAACGATGCCGATCAGGGGGTGGATCTGCTTCAAATGGCCCGCTTTTTTTCTAGCCGGATCAGCTCTTTATTTCTGATGAATGGGCAAGGGATGCGTCCTGTTTGGGGACCAGGATTCCCTTTTGCGCAGGATCCTCATTGGAAAGACTATATTTCCTTCTATGAGTACTACAACCCAGAGACGGGTAAAGGACTCGGTGCCAGAAATCAAACGGGCTGGAGTGCTCTTGTGGCCAACCTTCTCAAGGTTGCTAAATAACGCGATGCATGAAATTTTTAACCACAGAGCTCGCAGAAAACGAAGAATCGACATTGGTTTTTAGCATGCAACTTACTAAAAATAAGATGTTTAACCACAGAGCTCACAGAGAACACAGAGAACACAGAGAACACAGAGAACACAGAGAACACAGAGATTAAAAAATAAAACGGATGTTCCATAGGTATTTGTAACCTCAGTTTTGGGTTCAATTTTATAGAGAATCATGGCATCTTTTAATGCAATTTTTGCACATTTTGACGAGTTCAATAGCCGAAGGTGCCTATGGACTCGTCAAAATGTGCAAAAATTGCATTAAAAGATGCCGCGCAAGCTCTATGAAAGTGAACTCAAAACTGAGGTTTGTAGAGCATTTCTCTCGTTTTTTTAATCTCTGTGTTCTCTGTGAGCTCTGTGGTTAAATATTTTATTTTAAGAGTGCTAAGTCGAAAAGTGAATTACGCAACAAAGCAGACGAAAATTAAATTTTTTTAAAAAAGGAGTTGCAAATAATTCGTACTGTTTGTTATAATCACTTACATGAAAGACACAAAGGTGGATCATTTTTCTATTTTCAGTTCAGGGATTAGCCTCTTTCTGTTTTCTTCTGTCCAAAAATCTCTCTATACTTCTTATCGCCGTTACCGCTAAGGCGGTAGAGGTTCTTGTTATTTATATTTAATTTTTTCATTTTTAATTAAAAAAACCAAAAAATAAGAGGTATATTATGTCTTTACTTTCATTACCAAATGAATTGTTATTTGCGCATATTGCAATGCAATTGCCAATAAAAGATTTCGTTGTTTTTACAACAGCAGTTTCAAAATCTATTGCTCAAATCGATGATGAGTGTGCAGCAAGTGTGATCGCTATGAAAGTGTCCCACTGGCAAACATTTGCAGCTTCGCATCATTTAGGAAATATTTTTTCAAAGTCTAAGGTTCTATTTGAAAAAACGCTTTTCTTTTTTATAAACCATAAAAAAGATGAGGAAATAAATTGTGTATTTTTCAAAACTATTTCTGGTTGGAATTTGGCACTAATGAACGCTCTTTCTAAGTGCAATTTAACTTGGTTGAAATTAGGAGAATTTTTCCCCGATCTAGTCCCTGTAGAGGATTTGGCCAAATCTTTACCCCAATTAACGCAGCTAAATCTTCATGTCTCCTCAGAGGGAGAGGTAAAAGCTCTTGCTCAGTGGAGTTCTTTAAAAAAGTTGCATATCGACCTTTTGAATGCAGGTCTGTCTAAAACGCTAAGCCATCTGGCCAGTTTGCATCTGGAAGTGCTGGATATAAATGCTCATACACATTTGACATTCGCTCCAAATTGGCCAAATCCACCACCTGTAACAGCCTTCCATTTAACGGCTTTGCAGAAAACGACCACACTGACAGCCTTAAGTTTTGCCTGCGCGACTTTTGCAGCCACAGATTCTATGGCTGCGCTGGGGAACTTAAGCAAAATCACTGATTTGACTTTTGAGAAGTGTGACGTGGGAGATTCCCTCGTTGAATCTCTCACCCATTTAAAAGGTCTCTCTGTCTTAGAATTTTGCTCTTGTAGTGTCTCACCAGAGGCGATTGCGGGTTTAAAGAAAACAAGCCCCCACCTGCAAGTTTTAGTCACTTAATCACAAAAAAAACTGGGCCCCGGAGGGGGGCCCAGCATTTGGTGAAAAAGGAGTGGTATTGTGGAGGTGAATTAGAACTGAAATGTTGCAGAGAGTGTCCACCCTTGGGTAGAGAGGTCGCCGCTTTGTTTGTTAAAGACGTTGGCGCCCGAATTGTTAGGTTGAGCTACGGGTGCGCCTCCAAGCCTATTGACTCTCCAGAAATGGTTCTGATTGAAGAACATATGATGTTCCCAAGCGAGCGCTAGAGTAAATCCATATTGGCACTCACTGAACATCGTTGACCAGGAGAGACCAAAAGCTAGATCTGTCATGCCTTTTGCAGAGCGGAAATGTTCCTCGGTGTCTTGAATAGTTGTCGAGGTAAAGGGATTTTGTGCAAGGGAGTTTGTCTCATCTGTATCGAGAGAGAATCTACCATAGACAATGGAGATGGCAGCATTTCCAAAGAAGGCAAATCCGCGACCGATCATCCAGGTGCTGTTAAGCCCCCCACGCACGCCGACTCCTTTGAATTTGCTATCTAGATCCACCAGGTTGTTGCTTGCAGGTGTTGCTCCCACAGCTGACCAAGCACCTCCTTGGTGCGTGATGTCATAGCTTTGCTTGATTAAGGCATAGCGCAGACCTATGTGTGGTCTTAGGGTGAGATACTTGCTGGACCAGAACTCACGGCCGAGCTCTAAATCAACCAGGTCAAGACGCAGTTTCCAGTGTGCATCGATATCGGTTGCGTAGAGAATATTGTTCCCTGGGGCAGCTCCTGCAGTTGTAGAAAATGCGGACCAAAGAGGGAGTAGTGAGCTATTGTCTGCTAGATCGATGTCTGCTTCTTTGCCTGCTCTGCCGCGGTAGTGCGTCCAGAGGAGCATCAGATCCCAACCATCGTGTGTGCTGTCATAGCCAAGTCCCAGTTTAAACCCGAGTTCCCACTTTGCCTTTGGGTTTAAGTATTCTGCTTCGATGAGGTTGTTTAAAGGGGAAGCATCAGCTCCAGTGTTAGCAGGTGCTGCTACTCTATTAGAGATCGCAAACTCTAGCCCATCTTGGTGTGCATTCCAGTAAAAGCCTGCCACCTCGATCACGACATCGCCGCCACAAGTGTAGGGACGAACCGCTGGGTTGCCAGCGACATTTTCAGGTCCTAAGCAATAGTCGCAAGGAGGGGTGTCCAAAGAGTAGCAGGGAGCTGCTGGCTCAGGGGCGCACGCATCCATGTTTCCGTAGCCTGGCAATCTCTCATTGCCTCTAGCATTTCTTTCATGCTCTGCTCTTTCTCTTTCTCTTGATCTGTCGGGTGTTTTGTCAGCTGCAAATCCTGTGGATCCCAGTCCGACCATTGTTAGAGCGATCGCTGGCCCTAATTTTTTAAACTTCCAATCCATAGGTTCTCCCAAGGTTGTTTTAATGTAAGCGAGGATGCTTCTGCAGCAGCCTTCCATTTGTCATCACACTAATAACAGGGTAAATTTATTTGCAATGATTTTTTTTGTGAGAGAAAAAAGCCCGTGGCGCATCTTGTGCGCCACGGGCAGAAGAAGAGATTAAAACGCAAAGGTTGCAGAGAGTGTCCAGCCTTGAGTGGAGAGATCACCGCTTTGCTTAATAAAGGTATTCTGTCCTGTATTGTTAGGTTGCGCAAAGGTTCCTTTGCCTCCCAATCTGTTCACCCTCCAAAACTGGTTTTGGTTGAAGAAGAGATGGTGTTCCCAAGAGAGCGCTAGAGTAAATCCATATTGACACTCACCGAACAGGGTTGACCAGCTAAGGCCAAAGGCGAGGTCCGTCATGCCTTTTGCAGAGCGGAAATGTTCATCAGTCTGTTGGATAATTGTTGTGGTAAAGGGCGCTGTTGTCAGAGAGTTTGTCTCATCTGTATCGAGAGAGAATCTGCCATAGACAATGGAGATCGCAGCATTTCCAAAGAAGGCAAATCCGCGACCGATCATCCAGGTGCTGTTTAACCCTGCACGGACCCCGACTCCTTTGAATTTGCTATCTAGATCCACCAGATTGTCCGTTGGAAATACGGAAGTTGGATTTCCCACAGCTGACCAAGCCCCGCCTTCGTGCGTGATGTCATAGCTTTGCTTAATCCAAGCATAGCGCAGACCTACGTGTGGTCTTAAGGTGAGGTATTTGCTCGACCAAAACTCACGACCGAGCTCTAAATCCACAAGATCAAGACGCAGCTTCCAGCGTGTATCGATATCGGTTGCGTAGAGAATATTATTCGCGGTGATTGCCCCCGCGGTTGTAGAATAGGCAGACCAAAGAGGAAGTAGGGAGCTATTGTCTGTTAAATCAGCCTCAACTTCTTTGCTGGCTCTACCGCGATAGTGTGTCCAAAGGAGCATCAGATCCCAGCCATCGTGTGTACTGTCATACCCAAGTCCAAGTTTAGCTCCGAGTTCCCATTTTGACTTTGGATTCAAATACTCGGCTTCGATGAGATTATTTAAAGGGGAAGGGTCCGTTAGAGTCGTGGCGGGTGCTGCTACGCTATCAGCGATTGCAAATTCCAGTCCATCTTGGTGAGCATTCCAGTAAAAACCTGCCACCTCAACCACGATATCGCCACCACAAGTGTAAGGACGAACTGCTGGGTTGCCAGCCACATTTTCAGGTCCCAAGCAGTAGTCGCAAGGAGGGGTGTCTAGCGAGTAGCAAGGAGCTGCTGGCTCAGGAGCGCATGCATCCATGCTTCCAAAGCCTGGCAATCTCTGGTTGCCCCTAGCATTTTTTTCATGCTCGGCTCTTTGTCTTTCTCTTGATCTGTCGGATGTTTTGTCAGCTGCAAATCCTGTCGATCCGAGTCCAACTAGCGTTAGAGCGATCACGGGCCCTAATTTTTTAAACTTCACGTGCATAGGTTCTCCCAAGGTTATCCATGTCTATTTCAAACTAATAACTGGGAAAATTTATTTACAATGGATTTTTTTGGGGGGAGAAAAAAAGAGCCACGTGCCGCTAGAGAAGCAGCACGTGTCAAAAAGGTCAGGCTTAGAACTCGAAGCGCAAATTCAGCGTGACCCCTTGTGTAGAAAGGTCTCCTGAGGATTTCATGAAGACGTTTTCACCTGTAGTGGCAGGTGCAGCCGCTGTCTGTGCAACACGGTTTACCCTCCACAACTGGTTTTGGTTGAAGAAAAGGTGGTTTTCCCAAGCAAGACCAATGGTGAATCCATAGCGGCAATCGCAGAACATTGTCTGATACTGCACGCCCAAGATCAGGTCGGCAATTCCCTTAGAGGTATGGGAACGCTCTCTAGCCGACAGGATCGTCGTCTCGGTAAAGGGCACGGCGCTAAGAGAGGTGGTTTCCTGCTCGCTGACATGGAACCGTCCATATAAAATGGAAAGAGCTGCATTTCCAAAAATGGAAAAGCCGCAGCGCAAATGCCAGACGGTATCGAGCCCGGCTCGAGGACCTATTCCTTTAAAGTTGTTGTCCATCTCATTTTCATCATTGACATTGGCAAAGGAGCCACCGGTATAGAAAACATTAAAATCTTGGTCGAGTCTTGCGTAGCGCAATCCGATATTTGGTCTTAGAGTGAGGTATTTGCTGACCCAAAACTCACGGCCCAGTTCAAGGTCGACAAGGTCGAGTTTTACAGACCATTTACCTCTTGCATTTGTCGCATTGAGCTGTCCTCCAAATGGATCGGAGAAAGCAGAAAAAAGAGGAATGACCGCATCTGTCCCATCATCGGCTTCAACAGAGTTGGAGGCTCGTCCTTTAAAGTGTGTCCAGAGAAGGTTAACATCCCAACCATCGCAAGGTGAGTTATAGCCAAGGCCGAGTTTAAATCCAGGTCTCCAGTGCGCATGTGGTTTTTTAAACTCTCCGTTAAAGATATTCACAGAACCGTTGGCTGCAGGGGCAGAATTTGTTTCTATCGCATATTCTAGGCCATCTTGGTGAGCATTCCAGTAGAATCCCGCTACTGTGATGACCACATCACCGCCGCAGGTATAGGGGCGCACGGCAGCAGTTGCTGCCACATTTTCAGGGCCTAGGCACTGCTCGCAGCAGCAGGGCTTCTCGACGCTATAGCAGGGTGCTGGAGGAGCAGGTGGTGGGCAATCACTGCTCATCGCATCTGTAGCACTTAAAGATTTGCTGGCAACAACAAGCGAAAGTGCGGCTGCTGGCAAGAAAGCTTTTTTGTTCCAATTCATATCTACTCCTAAAAGTTTTGTCGCGAGAGTTAATTTGTTTTAATTTCTCTCTACATAACTTTAATTTAGTTTATTTCAATTTTTAATTTCAATTAAAATTAAAAAACTTTTAAGAGAACCATCTACGAACAACAAAGGAATGATCTGTGCAATTGCTTGAGTCCCAGAGATTAGCGGGCGCCCGATGCAAAACAGTCTGCACCTCTTCGAGTCGAGAAGTGAGCTCTTGGATTAAGACCCCCCTGCCCCTCAAGCTTTCGATGCAGAGGGTAGGGGTAAGAGCGATGATGACATGACCTTTCCAAACGATAAGATCTAAAGGCTTAAGGCTTTCAACCAGTTGTTTTGCCGTTTTGCCTTGGATATCGAGAGCTTGTCCATAATGGACAAGCTCGGAGCTGTTTCGAGGGGTATAACCCTCTGTCACCTCATAGAGAAGGCCTGAGCAGTCGACCCCTTTAAGGGTCCAGATGAGCTCAAGCTCGAGAGAAATAGGCTTTTTGGGTGGGTAGTAGAGAAGAAGCTCGGGGATGCCTGGGCTGTAGTTGCCTCCCCAAATGTAGGGAGTGCCTACAAGTGCAAAGAGCCGTTCTAAGAGAAGTTCTTTAGGAGGAAGGATTTTTTTTTGTTTTAGGGGTTTTTCAAAAGAGGAGGAGGTAAAGCGCTTGTCGAGGTAGAAAACCTCTCCCGGATACTCCTCCATCCGAACCTCTAAAATGGGGCCATCGAGCTCTTTTGCCACCTCAAAGCCTGTTTCCGGCCAGGCGACCATGTCTACAGCGCGGAGCAGCCCCTGCTCGTCTAAAGGCAGAGAAGCGCCATCGGTTGAGCCAAACACCTCTCTAAAGTGAGGAGTCTTCAGAATGGGGGTAAAGCAAGAGGCAACGACATACCTAGACATAATCAAACAGCTTCAAGTACCATGAACCTATCCGCAAATTGGAAAGGGCTCCTTTTCGAGTCTTTTTTCGTCATTTTTAAAGTCGCTTCTTGGTCTACGTCGGCACCTTCGAATTTGCGGATAGGTTCATTTGTCTAGATTATAACCCAAAAAGCTCGGAGGAATCCATGCGCTTTATTCTTTTTTTTCTGCTGATTGTGTCTGCTTGCCAAAACCCGAAAAAACCGAGCGAGCCCCCCTATGCGAAAATGAATCTGGTCTCCGATCCAAGCACGCTCGATCCTGCAGCGGCCAGGAGCTTAAATGATCTAACCCTTGCTAGGATGTTTTTCGAAGGGCTCACTCGGATGGGGCCAGAGGCAGAGCCGCAGCTTGCTCTTGCTCGCAGCGTAGAGATCTCTGCAGACCTCAAGACCTATACCTTTGAGCTCGGAGAGATGTTTTGGTCAAATGGCCAGCAGATAAAAGCTTCCGATTTTGTCTATGGGTATCGTCGCGCGCTTGCGCCCTCGTTTAATGGAAGTTATGTCTCTTCGCTTTACTGCATCAAAAATGGCAGACAGGTGAAGGAGGGAGCTCTTTCTCAGGAGGCTCTTGGTATACAGGCAATAGGAGATAAAACCTTAGTGATTCATCTCGAATACCCGATTCCCTATTTCCTTAAACTGCTCACGATTCCCGTTTTTTTCCCCATCTGTGAAGAGGTAGACCAAAAGGTTCCTCGCTGGATGCAAAAAACAGAGACCTTTGTGTGCAATGGCCCCTTCTATCCAAAGAAATGGGAGCATGCGAGCTCTCTTCTGGCAACCAAAAACCCGCACTATTGGGATGTGAAGAATGTGGAGCTAGAGGGGATAGAATTTTTGATGGTTACAGGAGAGACGGAATTAAAGCTCTACGAAAAGAAACAGCTCCACTGGGCTGGCTCTCCTTTGTCGACGCTCCCTGTCGATGCCTTGAAGGACTTGAAGGAGAAGGGGGCTTTGCACGCGCGGCCGATCTTGGGAACCTGCTTCATCCGCATCAATACCGAGCGCCTCCCTGACCCTCTGATGCGCCGCTCTCTTTCCTCTGCGATTTCCAGGCAAGAGCTCACAGCACACGTTTTAGCCGGGGCACAGATTCCTGCAAGTGGGCTGGTTCCTCCCGCTCTCTGCAGAGAGAAAAAGGTCCATTTTAGCGATGGAGCAATAGAGGAGGCACGCGCTTTGATGCAGGGGACTACTTCCCCCAATAAGCTCACCTTGACCTATGTAGCCAATGAGCGTAACCATCACCTGACCCAAGCGCTGCAAGAGCAGTGGAGAGGCTCTCTTGGGATAGAAGTTGCCCTTGAAGGGTTAGAACCCAAGATCTACTACGATCGCATTGGGAGGCAAGACTATGATCTAGCTCTTGGCTCTTGGACGGCCGAGGTTGAAGATCCGATCAATTTCTTAGAGCTTTTTAAACACAAAACAAGCGGAACCAATAACACTCTTTGGGAAAATATCGCCTACCGAGATCTTCTCGGAGCTTCTTTTCAGTCCTTAGATCCTACCGAGCGGCTAAAACTTCTCGAGCAGTCGGAAGAGATTCTGATGAAAGAGATGCCGATCATTCCTCTTTATCATTATACGCTACTCTATCTCCAAGATGATCAGCTAGAAGGGGTTGTGATCTCTTCACTTGGAGTACTAGACTTTAAATGGGCCAAGCTGCACGCTGAAGAAAAATGAAAACATTTCTTGCTTGCGCCAGTTTCCTCTTTTCCTCCGTGACTCTTTTTGCAGGGTCTGTCCGTCTTTATAACGACAGCCCCTACAAATTGCGAGCGGTTGTCCGCGCAGCAGATGGGGGCTATGTAGGGGAAATGATCCTTTTACCTCAGGCCTTTAACACCTGGACAGATGACTATAATCAGTGGAGTCCAGGTCCTGCTCGCTCTCAAACTCCCTACACCATTCACTGGTACTGTCTCGATGGCGGCGAGTATGGGATTTGCACCCCGATTGCCACGGGAGCAACCGTTGTGGCCAGCGGCTGCGAAGGAACGCGCATGTGCAAACCTCAGCCCCAGCAGGAACAAAATGCAGGTGATGAGGAGGAGTCCTTAGGTGATCAGAACGCCCTCCCCAATCCAAGCAATCCCTCGA